>NZ_CALGEO010000171.1:0-5451 GCF_937881865.1 Candidatus Proelusimicrobium excrementi | reverse complement strand
AGATACGCCAAAGTATTATTGTTGGAATTTACCTTCGCCACAGCCGCGCCCAAGGCGTAGCTTACGGAACCGGAACCCAAAATGGCTTTAACGTCGGATTCAAGCACCTCGGAAGAAGCTTTAACGTCCAATCCGCCTAAAGAAGTTACTTCCGCATTGTCGCCTATAAAAGCTTTGGTTGAGGAAGAATTGTTAGCCACGGCGACGGACGCGCCGACGCTGGCCATACCCGCCAAGCTTGCGCCGCCGGCCGTAAGATCGGTTTTTATATAGTCATCGGCCGAAATATCCGTCTTGCCGCCGGCGTTGATTTTCGCGTTTGCGCCGACGAAGGCCGAAGTGCCTTTGTCATCCAAAACTTTATCGGTGAAAGCCTCGTTTACGTCAGCTGTAAAGGCTTGCATTTGCTCTGCGGTGGAATCTAAAAGCCCGCCGCGTCCGAAAGTTTCCTTTGTGATATTGGAGTTGGCGGCCAGCTGTTCGTTTACCGCACCCTGCACGCCCTCGGTGGCTTCTTTGGAATCCGCATCCAAGTTTGAACCTATATTGCTGACCAATATTGACCCGTTTGCCGCGCCTATACCGCCTGCCGCGGCCGATACTGCCAAATCGTCAGTTTTCCTAGTGTTTACGCTTTCAATCTTGATATTGCGCCCGGCGTTTACTTCGCTTCCCGCGCCGATGCCGGCAGAGGGTTTGCCGTTAATTGTGGAAACGCCTATACCCGCGCCTACTCCGGCGCCGCCCGCGTCCGAGCCGGCGGCTATTGTAGTATGTATGCGGGAATCGGACTCAGCCGAAACTTCAACATCCTGCAAAGCGGAAGCCTTGGATGAATCCCCGTTAATTACGGTTTCTCCGTTTTCGCTTTCATAGATGTACGCTTCAGCGGAAGAATCTATCGTATTTACCCCTACCGAGGCCGAAATCCCGCCGGAAGCGGCCAAAGCCGCCGTAGGCAGATAAGAAACTATATCCTGTTTGCCCGTCGCTCTTACTTTTAAAGTCCTTGCGGCGTCTACCGTCGAATCCGCGATAAAAGCCTTGGTATTGTTTTTAACATTGCTTACAAGCACGGAACCGCCTATGCCTGCGCTTCCGCCGGCAAGCGCGCCGACGGCTACGGCGAAATCTTCCCCGTCTTTGCGGCCCAGTTCAACAATGTCGGAAGCGACGGCTTCCACATTATCTTCGCTCAAGATTTGTCCTTTTTTAATATAAGCTTCATTTAAATTGTTTAAAGACGCAACGGCCACGTTCCCGGCCAAACCAAGGCTTCCGCCGACTCCGCCGCTAACCAAAATGGCGTTATATCTTTCAAGCGAATCCGTAAGGGCTTTAATATAGCCTTTTGCGGAAAGAGTGGAATTTTCTATACCGGCTTTGGTTATATTGTTAAAAAGAATAGTATCCGATACCGCCCCTACCCCTGCGCCGCCGCCGGCCAAAGAACCGCCGTAAGATTCCGCGTCCGCATTATTTACCGCTTTAACCAATATGTTTTGCCCGCTTAAATCGGTTCCCTGCGGCGCGGCGTTTTGATTGATGTAAGAATTTAAAATTTCCGCTTGGGATGAGTTTTTTATATTGGCTACGTCAACATTTGCCGCAAAGCCGAACCCTCCGCCGGAAAGATTGAACATCCAAGAATTTAAATCGTCATTTACGGAAGAGGTTACGAAAAGCCCTTTGCCGAGTTCGCCGCTTAAAGCGGTTTTGCCGTAAACATCAAGGCGGCTGCCCCCTCTAACGCCTGCATAAGCTTTATCGGAAACATTATTTACGACAACCGTTCCGCCGATGCCCGCGCCGGCGGCTCCGTCCAAAGTGCCGCCGTAGAAGTTAATTTCATTTTCGGATGCAGCTCTAAAACCCGCGCTTCCGCCTGCAGTCATAGAGCTTGCCGTAATATAAGCCTGCGTATCGGTGTCAATATTATTGACGGCTGCGCTGCCGGTTACAGAAGCATACTCAGAGCCCGCACCGCCAGCCGCAGCGGTTTTAAGAGTGTAGCCTAAATCGGATTTAAAATCCGCGTTTCCGCCAACGTCAATCAAGGCTCCGTCTGCGTAGGAATAAACTTTATTTTTTATATTGCTTACCGCGGTGGAAGCCCCTACGGCCGCTTTGCCCGCGCCGCTTATTTCCCCGGCGACGGCCGTCATGTTGGACGTATCTTTTGCAAGGACGGAAAGAGAACCGTCAGAAACGGTCGTCGTTCCGCCTTTTATATATGAAGACGCAGTATTGCCGATTTCGTTTACGGCTACGCTTGCCGCAACGGCCATGCCGTCTTTAGCCGCGCCGACTGTACCCTCGACATTTGTAAGAGTTGAAGAGTTTTGCGCGTCAAGGGAAACGTCTTTTTGCGCCGTAAGGTAAGAATCCTCAAGATAAGCTTTAACAGTATTTGAAATCTCATTAACGCCGGTTGATGAGCCTATGCCGACGGTGCCGGCCACGCCCAAAGCCCCGGCGACGGAAACTATTTTGGAAAAATCGGAACCGGAAAGATTTGCCGCCTTGGTTAAACTTGAAGCGTAAGAGTTAATATTCGAAGCTTTAACGAAGGAGGATACTTCGTTCCCGATATCGTTTACTGTAACGGAGCCGGCCAAAGAACCGCCTTTTGAAGCCGGATTTGCCAAAGAACCGCTTGCGGCGACCGCTATAATTTCCGCCTCGCTGACGGAAGAAATATCCAATTTTCCGCCGCCTGTAACAATCGGTTTTGCGGAAGAATCTTTTGCGACCGCTGTTTGCGTACGCATGGAAACATCGCCGTTATTAATAAAAGCGGAAGCGTCGTTCCTTACAAAGTTGGTGCTGGCCGAACCGGCAAAACCGACGGACGTGCCTTTCCCCAAAACAAGGCTTGCGGCCCCGGCCACGCTGTTTATCCAGCTGTTTTCTTTTGCGGCTATGTTCAAATTTTTGGCGGCTTCTACTTTGGCGGCATTTATATACGCCTTGGCCGCGCCTTCTATATTGTTATAGCTTACGTCGCCGGAAATACCGACGCCGAATTTACCGCCGCCCCCTGCGGCTTCGCTTCCGCCGGAGGCCGCCGCGGCGCCTTCTTCGGGTGAAGCTTCTTTTTTATCATTTTGCAGAACGCCTGCAAGGGAATACGCATAAATATCGCCGCCGTTTTCCGCCGAGATCTCTATATTTTTATCGGATTTAAAGTATCCGCTTTCTGTGCGGGCGGTGGGTTGGGAAGCGTCATAAATATCGCCGATAAAAGCTTGGGTGTTTCTTGTAATATCGCTTATGGACACGGACGTGCCTATGCCGACGTTTTGCGTTTTGACTACGCCGCCGGCTATGTTAAACATATCCATATTGTCTTTGGCGGAAATCAAAGCCTTGTCTTTATCCCCGCCGGCACCTTCCACCTTAACCTTTGCGTCTTTCGCGACAAACGCTTTAGAAGACGTATCCGATTTAAGCCAATCAAAAGCTCCGTCAAAACCGAAAGTTTCGGATTTGCCGCCGGCCTCGGCTATGGATATATTGCGCTGGTCCACATCCGAAGTTACGCTTAAATTATTGGTTTCAACATCCGCGCCGGAAAGTATTTCCGCAGAAGAATTGCTCTCGTAACCTATCTGCTGATAAGAGCCGCCCAGCCCGACTTTGGATTTCGTGCCCACGCCGGTAACGCCCCAAATACCGGCCATATTTAAAGTGGAAACATCAACGCCGGAAGTTACGTTCACGCTTTGCGCGCCGTTTTTATAATCGGCGTTCTTATTTATTTGGGCATTCTTTCCTATATAAGCCTTGGAGGAAGAATTGAAATCCGCTATATTTACAGCACCGGCCAAGCCGAATTCGCCGACTTCTTCACCGTCGTTTGTGGAAAGATCGCTCTTGGCCCAAGTCGTAAAAAATCCGTTTTGAAGCCCGCCGTTTGAGTTTATCTTATTTACTACGTCGCCGACGCCCTCTATTTTATGCCAAGTAATTTCAAAAGGCACGGAAACCGAAGAGGCCACCGTAAGCGGGCCCCTTGCATCAACTGCGGCGCCTTCCGCTATATAAGCCGTGGACGTATTGTTATAGGAAGCTATGCCGACGGAGCCGGCTACGGCGTTTTCCTTCTCGTGCGCGCCGGCCTTGGAATCTACCGACCCGCTGGCCGACTGCCTTATAATCGCGTCGGTTACCGTTGACTTAACATCCAAATCCGCCCCGGATTTTATGGTTCCTCCGGCCTTGGCCGTGGAAGTATTGTTTTGATCGCTGTAAGAAAGGGCGGCAGAAAGCCCGATTTCTACATTGCTTTGATTATTTGTCTGAACATTTTTCTTTTTAAGCCAGCTTGCTATTTTATCATGAGCAAAATGCAAACCTTTTAAAATGGGAGTCATCACGGTAGAACTGCCCGTGCCCGCGCTGGCGGAAGTTTTGTTGCCGGTACTATTTATCCGGGAATTGATTAAAGTCTTCCCGGAGGAAGTTATATCCCCGCCCGCATCAACGCCGTTATGTACGTCCGACTTTGAGTATGTTACGGAAAGGGCGGCGTAGCCGTCGTCAAAAGCCATGCTGGAAGCGGTTACCGACATTTCCTTATCCGTAACGGCCTCAACGGAAACTTCGCTCCCGCTGACTTTGGACCCGGCGTCCAAAACGACGTTATTGTTTACCGTCATTTTGCCGATCGAAAGCGCGCCGTCGCCCGGTATGGGGGTATTGGCTGTGGAAATAGCATAGGAAGAAACATTCAAAGAAGAATCCGTTTTAGCCGATAAGTTTACTTTGCCGCCGGCGTTAATTTCCGCCCCTTCACGCACGTTCAGGTTGGAATAAACGTCGCTTTCCCCATATACTGCGGCTACGGTGGTGCCTATGGCCCTCATGGCTCCGTTGGCCTTGCCCAGGGTTTCAATATTAACATCGCCGGAAGCTTCAATTTTGGATTTTTTGCCGATAATAATTTCAGAATCTACGTCGCTTACTATCGCCCCGCCTAAAAGCGTCGTGTCGCCAAGCTCTCCTATGGTGTGTTCGCCCACCGTCGCGGCGGTGGATTCATCATCAAAAAGGCGCGTATTATCCGCCGTGGAAGTAACGGTTATATTTTTGCCTTTTAAGCTTACCTCCTCGCCCAAAGTTACGGACGCGGAATTGTTCTTTACCATATATCCGTCGGAAAAATCTTTGGCAGTCAAAGTAATGTCTCCGGCGGTTTGGCCCGCCGCGGCGGAAGCGTCTATGGAAGAATTATTTTCCAAAAGAATGTCCTTTGCCGTTAAAGAAACATTGCCGGAAGCCGCCCCCGCTTTTGAGGTTGAAATCTTTTTCCCCTCTTTAAGGGTTATGGAGTTATCCGCCGTCAAATTGTAATCCGCGCCGGAAGAAAGAAAATCTTCTGAAATTACGATATCTTTGGGATCAATAAAAACAGAGCCGCGTTTGCCAAAGTAAGAAGAAGCGTCAAAA
>NZ_CALGEO010000170.1:0-8198 GCF_937881865.1 Candidatus Proelusimicrobium excrementi | reverse complement strand
TCTATCCATTTTTTGCCGGGTTTCTGCGGATTTAAATTCGGCAGGATTTTTTTTGTACCGTTTAGATACTGGGCGGTAATCGAATCGGAATTTTTAAGAAATTCCGCCCTTGCGCCCTGGGCCGTAACCGTGCCGCCGTGTTCGCCCGCGCCGGGGCCTATTTCTATAAGGTGATCGGCCGCCAAAATGGTGTCTTTGTCGTGTTCGACTATTATCAGCGTATTATCCAAATCGCGCAGTTTTTTCAGCGTTTCGATAAGCCTGT
Source organism: Candidatus Proelusimicrobium excrementi (assembly GCF_937881865.1). Taxonomy (NCBI): domain Bacteria; kingdom Pseudomonadati; phylum Elusimicrobiota; class Elusimicrobia; order Elusimicrobiales; family Elusimicrobiaceae; genus Candidatus Proelusimicrobium; species Candidatus Proelusimicrobium excrementi. Next base: position 7,933 of record NZ_CALGEO010000170.1, on the reverse strand, counting down.
CGTTATCGCGGCTGTGCAGACCGATTGTCGGTTCGTCAAGCACGTAAAGCACGCCGGTAAGCCCGCTGCCTATTTGCGTAGCCAAGTGTATGCGCTGGGCTTCCCCGCCGGAAAGCGTCTGGGATTTTCTTTCAAGCGTAAGATAATTAAGCCCTACGCTGTTTAAAAATCCCAGGCGGGCTTTGATTTCTTTAAGCACTTGCTTGGAAATAATTTCTTCTTTCGGGGTAAGCTTTAAATTATTTACAAAATCCAAGGCCGCGCTTATTTGCATGGCCGCTATCTGCGCTATGTTTTTACCGTTGATATAGACGGAAAGGGCTTCCGGCTTAAGCCTGGCTCCGCGGCATACGGGGCAGGTTACTTCCCTCATAAAGCGGTTGTGGACTTCTTCTTTTACAAATTCGCTTTCGCTTTCCTGATGGCGGCGTTTTAAATTGCCGATTACGCCTTCAAACGGAACTTCTTTTGAGCTGAACGCGCTTTGGTAAAATACGTCTTCGCCTCCGTAAAGCAGTATTTCCTGCTGAGCGCGGGAGAGGTCTTTCCAAGGCTTATTCATGGGTATATTGTGCGCGTTGCAGACGTATTGCAAAATTTCGTAATAGTAACCCGCCCAAGAATTTTTCCAGCGGTTTGTTCTGTTCGTCACCGGCGAATCCCATGCGGCGATTGCGCCTTCGTTTATAGTCAGGGACGTATCGGGGACGACCAAATTTTCGTCAATTTCTATTTTTATGCCCAAGCCGTTGCATTCCGGGCAGGCTCCCTGCGGAGCGTTGAAGGAAAACAGCCTCGGCTCCAAATCCCCAAAGCCGATTCCGCATGAGGGGCAGGCGTTGTTTTCGCTGTAAGTAAATTCCTCTTTTCCTTTTTTTACTTTTACCAGGCCTTTGGAATATTTTACGGCAAGTTCCAAAGCGTCCGTAATGCGTTCTTTGTCGGATTCGTCTATGTAAATTTCGTCTATAAGCAAATCCAAATTGTGCTTTTTGTAACGTTCAAGTTTGGGGGGATTGGCCAAATCAAAAATTTCGCCGTTGTAAATGATTTTTACAAAGCCCTCTTTTTTAAGACGGGTAAAAAGTTCTTCGTAAGTGCCCTTTTTACCTTGTATTACCGGGGCCGAAATTATTACGGGTTGCTGGTCGAATTTATTTAAAATGTCTTTGACTATAGCCGCTATTGACCATTGTTCAACCGGTTTGCCGCAGTTGGGGCAATGTCTGCGGCCTATGCGCGCGAAAAGCAAACGGAAATAATCGTAAATTTCCGTTACCGTGGCCACCGTGGAGCGCGGGTTGCGGGACGGGTTTCTCTGTTCTATCGAAATGGCGGGGGAAAGACCGTCTATTAACTCCACGTCCGGCTTTTCCATAAGTTCCAAAAATTGTCTTGCGTAGGCGGACATGCTTTCAACGTAACGCCGCTGTCCTTCCGCATAAATGGTGTCAAAAGCCAAGGAACTCTTGCCCGAACCGGAAAGCCCGGTTACGACAACCATTTTGCCCCTTGGTATTTTAAGGCTTATATTTTTAAGATTGTGCGTCTTTGCGCCTGTAATAGTGATATATTTCATATTAAAATTATATAATTTATAAAAAGAGGGCGTTTTGTCAGAAGCGTTGGAATTAAAATATTTCCTCACTTTCGGGGATTTTACGTGTTATGAACATATTCAGCAAGAAGAACCTTATCGTGATAATAAGTTGCCTGCTTTCGGTTTCGATAGTAGGGTGGCTTATTTACGACGCAAAAGATAATTTCGTCCGAATATGGAACGAAGTCAACACCTGGTATTTGTTTTTGGCCTGCGTTTCTTCCGCCGCTATTTACGTTTGCATGGGGATGTCCCTTTGGGAAACGCTAAAACTCCTTGGGGAAAAAATCAACCTCGGCGCGGCGATAAGCATAGCTTTCGTTTCCACCACGGTTAACTATTTGGTTTCCACGATGGGCGTAAGCGGTTTTGCGCTTAGGGCGCACTTGCTTGGCAAGCGCAATGTGCCGCTTGGGGTAAGCGTGATGTCCAGCATAGTCATAAGCGTACTGCTCTATTTTGTGCTGATAATAATAATTTTGCAAGGCTCTCTTTTGCTGCTCCTTTCCCATAACGCCGCCCCGGGGCAGATGCTTAGGAATTTTATATTGGTCGTTTTGATAGCCGGCATAGGCGCGCTGGTTACGGCTTTTATGTTTAACAACGAATTCCGCTATAAAGGTATAAGAAAGATTTTTATGCTTATCAACAAAATTATTTATAATCTTTTCGGCGCGCTGATACCCAAAAACAATTATTCGGCTTTTGCCAAGCAGCTTGATAACGGCATAAATACAATACACAACAATAAAGTTAAACTTACCCGCGCAATAGCTTATATCTGCGGGGACTGGATTTTTACGATTTTGATTTTATATTTGGCTTTTTTGGCGGTGGGGATTAAAATATCGATAGGGGTTCTGCTGGCCGGGTTCGCCGTCGGCATGGCCACAACGCTTATACCTATATTGCCAGGCGGCTTGGGCGCCATGGAAATAGCGATGACGTCCGTCTTTTCCCAAATGGGGATAGATTGGGATTCCGCGCTTATGGCTAGCCTTATTTACCGCGCGGTTTATTATGTGATACCGGGTATAATAAGCGTATTTGTGTATTGGGGGCTTAAGCTTTCCGAGCCTATGGCCATGACGAAGAACAGAGCCAAGGAGTATATGGATAATGAAGCAGAAAATAGATAAATCCGAACCGCAGACCGCGCCGGGTGTTTACGTGCACGAAAGGGCCGTAATTATCGGCAAAGTGGTTTTGAAGGAAAATTCATCTATATGGCCCAACGCCGTTTTAAGGGCCGATATTGCGCCCATTATAATAGGCGAGGGCAGCAATGTGCAGGATAATGCCTGTATTCACGTGGATTTTGACAAACCGGCCGTTTTGGGCCGTAACGTAACCGTGGGCCACAATGCCGTAGTGCACGGGGCGAAAATCGGCGACAACTGCCTTATCGGCATGGGCGCGACCGTTATGGAAAGCGTCGTCGGCGATAATTGCCTTATAGCCGCAGGCAGCGTGTTGCCCGCCGGCAAAGTTATAGAAAGCGGCAGCATGGTAATGGGCGTACCGGCCAGGGCCGTCAGGAAACTTACGCCGGAAGAAATCGCAAAAATAAAAGAAAACGCCGAAGTCTACGCAAAACTTGCCGGCGTATATCAAAAAGACTGCAGGGAGATTTAATTGGCTAAGATTGTTATGATAGAGGATTCCAAAATCCTCGGAAACGCTTTAAAAGGAGCTTTGGAGATAAAAGGCCATGAAGTCGTTTGGGTAAACGACGGAAGGCTTGCTTTGTCTGCCGTCAAAAAGAACAAGCCGGACGTAATTTTACTGGATTTAATGCTTCCGCACGTCAGCGGTTTTGAGATATGCAAAGCCGTTAAAAGCGACTCCGCCCTCTATAAAACGCCTGTAATTATCATGTCCACCTTAACCGGGGCTCAAGACATGGAAAGAGCGCGGGAAGCCGGCGCAACGCATTTTATAGCCAAACCTTACAATTTACAGCAGACATTGGCCGAAATCAACAAATTCATCCCGGCCAAAGGAGTATGATTTTTTATGAAATTCCGTATAATAAGAAACCAAAAAGTTATAACCGACGCGGACTTAGCCGAAGCTTTAAATATGCAATGTAAAGTTTTTACTTCGATGTTCCGCCGTTCCAAGGATTTTTTCCCGCAGGAAAGCTACTTCCAGCTGACTTACGAAGAACAGCGTGATTTGGTAAAAAATTATTGCTTCACTCATTCCGAACGCCTAAGATACGCAAAAAGGTTGCCTTTCGCGCTTACCGCGCCGGCCGTTTTTATGATGCTGTGCATTTTAAGGAAGAACCCTATGGCAAAAGTTTTCAGAAACAAGATTTTTTCTTCCGCGGCTTTTAAATCGATAGATATTGACGCCTTGTTTAAATAAGCGCAGCGAATTTATTTTTGACGAATATTATCCCCGATTGTCGGGGATAATATTTTTTATAGGCCTTTGGGGTATGCCGGTATAGGCCTAAAGTTTCTTGTTAGAGCGGTATAAAACTTATAAAATTTAAAAATGGGCAATTTATACGGAAAGACTTTTGCAAGATTTTTCTCTTTTATTTTTTGCGCGGGATTGTTTTTAAATCTCGGCGCGGCTTCTTTCGCTTTTGATTTTAACGACGCTCTGCCGGAATTTGACGCAAACTTGCCCGCCGGCAAAACTTTGCAGAACCGTTTTAATTCCGCCTCTGCGGAAACGGCTTCCGCCCAAATAATTAAAGCGGCGGCTTCCGGGCCCGCATACGGGGACGCTTTCAACAAACTTGCCGGCAAAAATATAAAGAATCTTCTTTCCGCCTATTACTTTTCTAAAGACGAAAGTTTGAAAGACAAACTGTATTTCGCGGTTTTGCCGGCGGTTTGGAATAACGCTTATCTTGAAGATACGTCCTATTATTTAAAAATCCTTCGGGTTTACCGCCCGGAATTTGAAGCCTGCCTGGGAAAAAGTAAAAAATGCAATTATAAAAAAGCCGGGTTCGCGCTTCAAGTGCTGTTTAATCCTTCGGATAAGAACAGCCGTGATTGCGGGCAAATAGCGCAAATATTATCCGATAAAAGCGTTTCGGAAAAGAACCGTATAGAATTTATGCAGTACGCCGCGCCCATAATGGCCGTACGCGGGTGCAGAGCCGGTTTTGAAAATGTGCTTTCCTCTTTGGGGAAAGAAGGCGCATTTAAAGCTTCCTACTGCGCTTTTGATCCTTTTGCCGTAGTGCACGCTTTTGACTGCGGCTTTTTGTGGATTAAAAAAACCTGCACTCATTCGGGCGGTTTTTTCTCCGGCGTATGCGCAAGATTTAAGGCCCGCTCAAAACCGTTTTTGCAATATAAAGAAGCCGCCGTCCCGGCCGTTATAAAAAAACTGACTAATCCCCAAAAGGCTTACAGCGTTTGTTCGGCCGGTAAAAGCACGGTTCCTTATTTGCACGCTTCCGCGCTTAGAATATACGCCTCTCTTTTTATAAACGCAGGCAACTGGGAAAAGGGCGCTTCCTTTTTAATAAACGAAGTCGCCTCTTACGACGCGGCCGTTTCCGCGGCTAAGGAATTGGCTTTGGCTTCTCTGGCGGAAAGAACCCCGGCGAAATTCGGCGGTAAAGCACCGCTGAAAGCTTATTTCGCCGCGCGCCTTAACAATGCTTATTTTTATTTGGACCATGCCGAAGACGTCGACGCCGCGGTAAAAGCCGAACTTAAAAACGAGATAGGCTTCGCTTACGCCAAGATTACCGGGTATAAAGGGGCTTCACCGATAAAACTTAAAAGTGCGGAAGGTTTTGAATATCAGATAAAATATTCCGGCAATGAAAAGGACATAGAAGGCTTTTGGGGCTCCCTGTTTAATTTTTCAAAACGTCCGGCGGAATCTTTAATGAATATCAATATTATCGCGCTGATATCCAAAGGCGGAATCAAACAGGCCGCCAAGCTGGGTTCTTTGGGATCGCTTTTAAGCAGAGGCGCGGGGTATATAAAAAGCGTTCCCGCAATAGTCGCGCGCACTCAGGCTCAGTACAGAGCGGTAAAATATTTGGCCGCAAAAAATTCCACGCCGGTTCTTTCTTACGCTTATAAAAATATGGTTTACAGAAACGCCGCAAAAACGGCTGCGCGATCGGGCATAAGGACTGTGGAGGGGAAAGCCGCGGGAACGTTTTTCGCTTCGTCGCACTATAATCCGTCTGTGCACGGTAATATCTCGCGCGTCGCTTCCGACGTTAATAAAGCTTCCTCTTTAGGTATAACGGCCCTAGGCAAAGGCGGTTCCGTTCCCTCTTTTGTGCCGGAAAGGAACTTTGGCGATATTGCCGCTTATACTGAAGATTTGCTCAGAGGAACCAATTTAAGGAGCGTGGCTTCCAAGTATAAAGGCGGGAGAATCTTGGCAAAAGCCGCGCCTAAGGCCGCTCCCGAGGTTGGTATTGAATCCGCCGAACATATTTTGCCCAGAAGTTATCTTTATTCTTCGCGGGCTCAGTATCTGCCTTTTGTACAGGATTACGCCTATGCAAACGATTATTTGCTCAGAAACGGCATTTACAACTTTGCGCGCGGCAAAGGTTTTGTGTTTTTTAACACCGAAACGGGAAACGTTCTTCCTTCGGCTTTGCGTTTCCACAGGGAGGGGGAATTTGTTTCCAAAGGATTGCTGGGGGTAAGTTATCTCCCGGAAAGCGGCGCGGCTTACTCCGCGGCTGAAAGCGCAAATACGGCCGCCTTGGCTTCATATTCGCCGCTTAGTTCCGCTTTGTCAATGGCAAGGGGATATCTCCCGGCTATTCCAAGTGCGGAAAAATTAGCTTCGTTTGCGGCTCCGGCTTTTTTAAGGCCTTCTTTGCAATATATATCTTTTAATCCGGCTTCCGGGGTTAATCTTGGTTTTCCGCTTAAGCCTATTGAGCATACCTTGCCTTCCTTTATTTTTGCAAACCGCGCGCTTGATAAAGTCAATCAGGCTGTCTTTAAGATTGATACTCCTTCCGGCGGGCACGCTACGGCTTTTTACGTTACTCACCGCGGAGCGAATTTTATGATTACCGCAGGCCACGCCGCAAGAATACAGGGCGATTATTTCCTGTCGAACGCTTACGGGAAAAGCGGTTACGCTTCCGCAGTTTATAAAAGCGGGCCTTTGGGCGAAGATTTGGCCCTTTTGGTTCCGTCCGCGGATTTGGTGGCAGGCGTTGAACCGCTGAAACTGGCTTTAAGGGAACCTGCCCTCTCGGAAGGCGCGCTTACGGCCGGTTTCCCCGGGAATTTAGGTTTTAAACTAAGCCCGCAGGAGCTTATGGGCAATTACCGCGCCATGTTCCTTACTCCGCAGCAGGCCGAGCTTGCCAATGTTAACGAAAAAATGGGCTATTACATGGCAAATCCGGCTTTGGAAAAGGGATTTAGCGGCGGGCCTTTAATAAGCGAAAACGGCGTTATAGGCGTAGCTTCCCGTTCCGATTTGACAAAATACACCTACTATGTAAGACTACCGGTAATAAGGAATTTTATGGGGAGGGCGTTTAAAGATTTGTTTATGAGCCCTTATTTTAACCAAGGGACTTTCTTATCGGCAAATCCGGGGCTGGCTTTAAGGTATTCAAACCTTATAGGCCGCTACGGCGGACTTATGGGCAAAGGAGCCGGTCTTAACGGTTACGGCCCCTTGGGAGCTTCCGCCGGGCCGGGCGCGGAAATCTCTTTAAAAAAATCCGACGTTATGCAAACTGCGGCGGAAACCCCAAAAATCGGACACGGCACTAAAGCTTTCGGGTTTTCCTTGCTGAAGATGTTTGGTTTTACGCCCAGGAAAGCGCTTTCGACAATGTACAGGCTTGGGGCGGCTCCGCAGTATTCCGTGATGCCCAAATTAAACGGAGAACGCTATCTTATAGAAAATTTTGATAATTACGCCGTATCAAAAGCAGCCGCGGACGGCGTGCCGTTCCCGTATTTTTACGGCAGGCATAACGTATACAGAGGCATGGCTTTAAATAACGGGGGAATAAACAAAATTTTCGATAAAGGCCTTTTGCTTGAAGATACGCGCATCGCCAGCAATACCACAGCCACTATTTATATGCGTACCGCACAAAGAGCGATATTCTTTTCCAAAGAACCCTCCGAAGCGTTCTTTTACGCCAAACTTAATTTAAGCGAAACAAGAGGCGTGCCGGTTGTAGTGATGAAGAGAACCCCAAATATCTTCGGCGCGGACTTCGGCGGCGAGGGGCCATTCCGTCCCGCCTATCTCAAGCCTACCTACGACCTCGCCCCCAACGGCAACACCACCTACGTCATGTATAGCCGTAATTAAAATGTCACCTTCCGAGAGGATTGCAAGAGC
>NZ_CALGEO010000169.1:0-1371 GCF_937881865.1 Candidatus Proelusimicrobium excrementi | reverse complement strand
TCACTACGAAAAAACTAAAATCAGGCTCAAATCTAAAAGAAATCAAGCCGGTTAAGGTTACTACAAAAGAAGAATTAAACGTACGTCAGGCTCCGCCTGACGTTAAAAGGAATTTTCCTTTGTCATGTAAAACCTGACCTAAATTAATAAATATGCAAACACAGCAGGCAAGTAAAAAAGCGCACGGGAGTGTAAAATACACAAATAACCAATTAAAACAAATAAAAAATTTAGTAAAATTTTTATTAGCGTTTTTAAAAACGCTTATTTTTTTATAAGGAAGGTGCAAAGTTACCATAAATGAAAGAAAATCCCGACGCCGCTTCACCCAAAAAAACTAAAGATTATACCCTTAAATTATCCCTTTGGGGTTTGCTGGGGGTCGTCATCAGCGCGATGGTAGGCTCCGGCGTTTACTCTCTTCCGCAGAATATGGCTAAAGGCGCGGGGGCCGCTTCGATAATACTGGCGTGGCTGATAACCGGGTTTGGAATGTTCTGCATAGTTTACACTTTTCACTTGTTGGCCAAAATCAAGCCGGAAATGGCCTCCGGGATATACTCATATTCCCAAGACGGTTTCGGCCCGGGGGCGGGGTTTTTAACGGCTTGGGGCTATTGGCTTTGCAATATCTGCGCCAATACCGGCATAGCCGTAATTTTAATGGAAGCTTTAAATTACTTCTTTCCGCCTTATTTTGAGGGGGGAAACAACTTAAACTCTTTAATCGTTTCCACACTTATTTTATGGCTGTTTTTTATATTGGTTTACAGAGGCATAAAAACGGCGGCGGCAATAAATTTTATAGGAACATGCTTCAAACTGGTGCCTATAATCATTTTTATCTGCGTATGTATTTTCGCTTTCGACTTTGCCGTTTTTAAGCAGGATATTTCCTTTACGCTTAATTCCGGCGGGTTTAACTTTAAGGATATTACAGCCGAAGTCAAAAACACCATGCTGATAACAATTTGGGCTTTTATCGGCGTAGAAGCGGCGGTAGTTTTGACGGGCCGCGCCAAAAGAGCGAAGGACGTTTCCCGCGCCACTCTCGGCGGATTTTTTATATGTCTTATTTGTTACAGCCTTATTTCTTTATTGCCGTTTGGGATATTGGAAAGGGGGGAAATATCCAAATTCGCCAATCCGTCCACGGCGGGCGTTCTTCAAAGCGTAATCGGCAAAGCCGGAGGGCTTTTAATGATCGCCGGGCTTATGGTATCGGTGCTGTTTTCCTGGCTTTCATGGGTGATTATAGCTACGGAAATCCCTTTCAGCGCGGCCCAAAAAGGGCTTTATCCAAAGTATTTTTTAAAGGAAAACGCCAGAAAAGTGCCGGCGGCTTCCCTGCTGGTAACGACCATAGCCACG
>NZ_CALGEO010000168.1:0-1039 GCF_937881865.1 Candidatus Proelusimicrobium excrementi | reverse complement strand
CGGCAAGCGGACGGCCGAGGACTGGGAAAATAAAATTCCGCAGCAGTATTATTGCCAACTATTGCATTACTTTATTGTAATTCCGGATCTGGAATTTGCCGTATTAAATGCGCAATTAAAGACGGTGTCTGCGGGTAAAGTTGTAAGGACGGAATTAAGGCCTTATCACTTTGAGCGCAAAGACTGCTTAGAGGATATCTCCTATCTAAAGGAAGCGGAAATAAAATTTTGGACGGACAATGTTTTAAAAAACAAATCTCCGGCAAGAATATTGCCGGAAATTTAAAAAAGTGAGGATAGAAGAATGGAACTAAAAATAATTTCCCCGACGGAACAGTCGGCCATTGTGCCGGTAAAGTTCAACTTCGAGGAACTAAAAGCGCACTTGGAGGAGCGTTTAGCTCTTTACAAAAACCGCCATTACGACATGAGTAAAGGCACAGCGGAAGCGAAGAAAGACCGCGCTGCTTTAAACAGGCTTAAAAAGTCTATCAACGACGCTAAAATCGGCGTAAAAAAGCAAATTATGGCGCAATACGAAAGCGATTTCGAGCCAAAAATAAAAGAGCTTTTAGCCATGCTGGAAGAATGTGCCGGACAGATTGACGGCCAAATTAAAGAAGTTGAAAATAAAGCTAAGGCGGACAAGCTGTCCGAGTTATCCGAGTTTTACCAAGCCGAAGCTAAAGAACTGGCAAAGATAGTTCCTTTTGAATGGATCTTTCAGGATAAATGGCTAAACGCCACTTTCAGTAAAGACCTGGCTATCGGCGAAATTTTCAATGCCGTCGGAAAAATCAGGTCTGATTTAAAGACTTTGGACGAGAGCGTGGCAGACCTTTACAAAGTTGAAGTAACGGATACTTACCTTGCCACCTTGGACTTGGGCGAAGCTTTAAGGCGCAATAATTACCTTGCCGAGCAGGCCAAGAAGCAAGCCGAATACGCCAAAGCGCAAGCCGAGAAAAAGGCCGCACAAGAGCAGGCGCAAGCCTTGAATTTTTGCGTTGTTTGGTTGAATTGGCACCGCAAAGGATAG
>NZ_CALGEO010000167.1:0-2012 GCF_937881865.1 Candidatus Proelusimicrobium excrementi | reverse complement strand
GCCCGATATTAATGGGAAAATCAGCAACTACAAAGATTACACCAAGGAATAACAAAAACAAACTGGCAACCAAAGGAACGAATCGTTCTGAAATCATTTTTAACGTAATTCCCCGCTCATTTCCCACATAAACATCCGAGAGATAACCGGTTTGTTCCGGATACCCGCAAATATATCGAATCTCTATCTGTTTGCCGGCATATTCCTCATCCAAATCAATAAAACACCAGCAATGTCCGGGACCTTTGTTATAAAAAAAATGCTCCGGAACTTCTTCTTCATAAATGAAATTTCCATCAATCCAGACTTCATAAAAAATGTGATGGGCAAAGAATGCGAAAGTATCATCATCCGTAATACTTTCCGGTAAGGTGTGAAAAATACTTGTTTGCTCCGCGGCACAATAATCCTGTAAAGAATCCAGGTTCACTTCCAAACCGGAAGCCGTAACCCAGCCGGTTGAAACTTCTGTTGCATCCTTCATTAAACTTCGGACCGTGTTCTCTTTTGTATTCGTAGCCTCTGCGTTTATAAACAACAACACCACTACTGCTAAAATCAGTATATATATAATATTATTACGGAGGCGAAATGGAACCAACATCAGCAGCCGCAGCCACAACCGCCGCAGCAGGGCAGGGATTTGGCTTTAACGGTATGTTCTTAATTATAATAGTGTTTTTTGTCGTTTTTATGTTTTTGACCAGCAGAAGCCAAAAGAAACGTGAAGAAGAACAAAAAAAAGCTATTAACGCTCTTGAAAAGGGCGATAAAGTGATTTTAATGGGCGGTATCGTCGGGACGGTAGCCGGCTTTAACGACCAGATTATAGAAGTAAAAGTAGCGGAAAACACCAAATTTTCCGTATTGCCAAGCGGTATAGTTTCTATTTATAAAAACCAACCTCTTGAGAACGGAGCCAAATCTAAATGAACAAGCTTGCCATTAAGTGGACAATAATATTAGCAGCAATATTCGGCGCCGTGGCTTTGCTTTGGCCCAGCTATGAGTGGTATTCAAAGACCCCTCAGGAAAGGGAAAAGCTTGAAGCTTCAGGCGACAGGCCAAAAAGAATACTTAATCTTGGCCTTGACTTAAGGGGTGGATCCTCACTCCTGCTTGAGTTGGACGTAAGCAAACTCAGCGGGAAGGAAAGCCTTAACGATTCCATGCAGCGCGCCATTGAAATCGTCCGCAACAGGATTGACCAATACGGCGTAGGCGAAATACCAATAACCCGCCAAGGCGAAAAATGGATTTCCGTACAGCTGCCCGGTATAGCCAACCCCGAACAGGCCGAAGCCTTAATCGGCAAAACGGCAATGCTTGAGTTCAGAATAGTTAAAGATGACGCCGCCGCTCAGGAAGCCGTCAATAAACTTAACGAACTTGACAATCCTTTCAACGCCGACGGAACTTTGACTGAAGAAGCCGCCAAACTCGTACCTGCTGGTATTACCGTAATGAAAGACAAACAGGGCTTTTTGGTCGCATTGACCGATCCCGCCGCCGTAACCGGCGCGGATCTTGAAGACGCCCGCGTAACCACCGGCGAGTACGGCTATCCGGCGGTAAGCTTTCAGTTTAACGGCGAAGGCGCAAAGAAATTCGGCAATCTTACCGGCGCGAACTTAAAGAAGGACTTGGCCATCGTATTGGATAACACCGTACAGTCCGCCCCGACGATTAACGCCAGAATTACCAGGGACGGCCAAATTACCGGCCAATTTACCATGGAAGAGGCAAGACAGCTTGCAATCGTTCTTAGAGCCGGCGCTTTACCGGCCCCGGTAAACATTATTGAAAAACGCATTATCGGCCCGGGCCTCGGTGAGGACTCCATAAAAAGCGGCGTAAAAGCCTCTTTGGTCGGTTTTGTGTTCATCGTTTTGTTCATGAGCATTTACTACAGGTTCTCCGGCGTAATATCCAGCATAGCTTTGCTCTTGAACTTGGTATTCCTGTTGGCTTTAATGGCCTATTTCTCCGCCACTTTGACTTTGCCCGGCATC
>NZ_CALGEO010000166.1:0-2363 GCF_937881865.1 Candidatus Proelusimicrobium excrementi | reverse complement strand
CCAACATGGTCATCGGCCGGGTCCTGACCATCGACGAGCTGTTCGAGATGGGCTATAAGGCCGTCTTTGTGGGCAGCGGCGCGGGCCTGCCCACTATGGCGGGCGTACCCGGGGAAAACGCCGTCGGCGTATACAGCGCAAACGAGTTCTTGACGAGAATCAATCTGCTTAAAGCTTACGACTTTCCTAAAGCAGACACGCCGGTAAAACTGGGCAAACACGTAATAGTTTTAGGCGGCGGAAACAGCGCGATGGACGCGGCCCGCTGCGCTCAGCGTTTGGGGCCGGAAAGCGTAACGGTGGTTTACAGAAGAAGCCAGGCCGAAATGCCGGCCCGCGGCGAAGAAGTGGAAAACGCCATGGAAGAAGGCGTAAAATTTTCATTCCTGACGATACAAAAAGAAATCATGACCGATGATAAAGGCCATGTAACCGGCCTTAAATGCCTTAAGGCCGAACTAGGCGAGCCTGACGCCAAAGGCAGAAGACGCCCGGTGCCGGTGGAAGGATCGGATTTTATAATCCCGGCGGATTCCATTATAGTCGCCATAGGCCAAAAACCGAACCCGATTATCCCCAAAACTACGCCCGGCCTTAAAATGACCGAGCGCGGCACTCTGGAACTTAAAGAAGACGGCCAAAGCAGTATCGAAGGCGTATTCGGCGGCGGCGATATTACCAGAGGCGGCGCAACAGTACTTTTGGCCATGAAGGACGGGCTTTTGGCCGCCGGGAAAATAAGCGAATATCTCTCCGGCAAGAAACCTAAAGGCGGTAAATAATTATGGAAAAATATACTATAGTAAACAAAAAAAACATATCCGACACTATCTGCGAATTTGAAATTTACGCTCCTTTGATAGCGGCAAAAGCGAAAGTCGGGCAGTTTATCATTTTAAGGGCGGAGGAACTAGGCGAAAGAGTGCCCGTAACGCTTGTGGACTGGAACCCGCAAAAAGGAACTATAACGGCAATTATACAAGCCATAGGCAAATCCACGCTGATGTTTAACAATTTAAAGCAAGGCGATAAATTCCTGACCGTGGCCGGCCCGCTGGGCACCGCGCTTGAAATTAAAAAGTACGGAACCGTAGCCGTCGTCGGCGGCGGCGTAGGCATAGCGGAAATACTGCCTATAGCAAAAGCTTTTAAAGAAGCCGGCAACAGAATAGTTTCCATTTTGGGCGCAAGAACCAAAAGCCTGCTTATCCTTGAAGACGAAATGAAAGCCGTATCCGACGTAACTGCCATAGCCACGGACGACGGCAGTTACGGCCAAAAAGGCTTGGTTACCGACGCTTTAAAAACTTTGCACGAAAAAGGCGAAAAAATAGACGCCGGTTTTATAATAGGCCCTATCCCGATGATGAAATTTACAGCAAAACTTATGACGGAACTTGGGATAAAGCCTTTTGCTTCCTTAAACCCGATAATGCTGGACGGCACGGGAATGTGCGGCTGCTGCCGCGTAATAGTAAACGGGGAAACGAAATTCGCCTGCGTGGACGGACCGATGTTTGAAGCTTCAAATATCGACTTTGACAACCTTATGAAGCGCACCGGCGAATATAAAACCGAGGAGAAAGAATCTTTAGAACATTACGAAAAAGATCACAAATGCAAAATAGGACTGCATTAATTTTTTAAGTTTGATTGCAAAGGACGCCGGCTTTAAAAAGCCGGCGTTATTTTTTTACGCCCAAGAAAATTTACAAAAACCCCGCCTTGGCTTAAGCTGAGGCGGGGCGGTTAGTTGAGAGCCGGGGTCTATCCCGGAAATTATTCAAATATCAGTTCAGATTCTTTGGTGCAGACATACGTATATACAGATGAAGCGTAGCCGGGGCCGCAAGAACCGCTTGGCCGATTTCCCATACATTTTAAGCATTCGCCGTCCCACTCGCTCCAAGAACCGTTTGAACAACAGGTTCTGGTATACTTGCGGTAACTGCAAAAATCAGGCTCATTCGCAACATATTTGTCCTGCTTGCTGCCTACACTGCTGCAGCTTTCGGCATAACCTAAACTTATGCAGGCGAAAAGACAAAATATTGTAAAAAATACATTTCTAACCGTTTTATTTTTTGACATCTATTTTCCCTCCTTTATAGTTAAACAGCCCGCTAAAACTAACCTTAGCTAAAACAAAGATATTTCTTGATTGGCGGGCTGATTTTATGAGGAAAATTTATCAAAAAAAAACAGTCAACTGTTTTATGATTTTGTTTTAGGTTTCCGTCTGAACGACAATCATTTAGGCTTACAATTTGCTTTTACCTTTGGCCTGATTTTAGCCTTTTCTTTAGTTTTGATACCTCACTACGAAAAAACTAAAATCAGGCTCAAATCTAAAAGAAATCAAG
>NZ_CALGEO010000165.1:0-22750 GCF_937881865.1 Candidatus Proelusimicrobium excrementi | reverse complement strand
GCCGCTTGAAGGGCTTTTTGTTCTTTTGCCTGCGCAAGGCGCGCTATATTTTTTACCCTTAAGTCCTTTTGAAGTTTAGCCGCCTGCACCGGATTGGTTTTCAAGCCGACGCCGCTTCTTATTTTAATGCCTAATCTTAAAAAGCTTCTTTTGGCCGATATATAGGGCGCGAGGGCTTGGTAATTGGCCCTGATAAAGTTGATTCTGGCGGCTTGGTTTGATATCTTTGCCGCTTTTACGGCGGTATAGGCCGATTTGCTTAAGCTGACGGTTTTCCTACCCAGTTTTATAAGCCCGGCGCAGCCCCACAGCGTCAAAACGATATCGCCTGAAAACGCCGCCCTTTTAAGATAACCGAAAGCGTTTTTACGCGTTTTCTTGGCGGATTTTTTCGCCGCGTCGGTTACGGCGTAGGAGCCTAAAGACGCTTTTATGGAAGGATATCTTAACTCAAGGCCTTTGTCTAAATCATATTCCTGTACGGCGTTTAAATCGCCGAAGTTCGTATTGGCCAGTTTTAAAGCTGCGGAAGCGGAAAAGGCTTCTTTCGCGCCGGTTCTTTTGGAAAGCAAAGCCCCAGCTAAAAACGGTTTTATGGGCCGCTTTGCGCCCGGTCCGTAGCGGTAGAGCAGGCCCAGACTGCGGCTTCTGCCGTCTTGAGATAGCAGCTTGGCCAAGTCCGTAAAAACATTGCCGTAAGAATGGCTTAAAGCATACTGAGTTTTTTGAGAAACTTTGCCCAAGAAACTGCCGTCGGCTTCCTCGGCGCGCTCGGCCCAGTAGGAAATGTTTATTTTTTCAAGGAAGGAAGCGCCCTCTTGTTCCTGTTTTGTGTATCTTGAGAGTATTCTTTCCAGATTCCCCCAGCCGTCTTTTGCCAAAATTACGGAAAAAGAAGCCGCCAAAATCTGCCCGAAAGCTGCGCCCTCTTCACTTCTGTAGATAAGATTTTCGGCCGCGGAAAGAAACTTTGCGTCCCCTTTTTCAGAGAATACCGCCGCCGTCATAAGGCTTTCTATTAAATCTTTGGCCAAAACGCGGGCGACTTTCTTTTTTGACTCCCCGGAAAGAACGCCGAGTTCAAAGGCGTCAAAGTTTTGTTTTTGCAAACGCGCCATATTATAGGTATATATCTGTTTCGCTTCCTGCGCGCCGACGGCTTTTTTGCCGTTAAGTTCCAAATCCTTAAGTAAAGCCGCGCTCTCGAACGATAAAGCCTGAGCGCCTATCGCTTCGACGTAAGCGCGTACTGTTTTATATGCGGATTCCTCAACTTTCGCACGGTTTGCTTTGCGCCAGGCTTTTTCAGCCTTGGCTTCTTTTACGTATTCCTTATAAACTGTTTTGGCGGGATAAGCGGCCAGTATTTCCCCCTCAAAAGCTTTTTGTGCGTTTGCATAGGGAACTTTCGTTTTGCCTTTGCCAAGTTCAAGCGAGATTTGCCTGACATAGTTCAAATACGCTCTGTTAAAAAGGTTGAAATCCATAATCTGCGGTTCTTTGAGCCAAGAAGCCAAAAAAGTCTGCATGGAAGTTTCAAGCCAGGCGATGTTTTTTGCTTGGGAAACTTTTACATACATGGGCCACATATCCCCGTAAGAGGCTTGAGCTTTGCCTCTGGCGGCTTTGACGGATTTCGCTTGGGAAGAAGATTTTACTTTGTTTATTTCTTCTTCCGCGGCCAAAGTTAAAGCGTTTTCGTAGACGTTTCCGCTTTCCCCGCGTTCATAAGCAAGCTCTATTTTTTCCGACGCGGAAGCTATTTGCGCCGCGTCCAGCCCTTTCCAAGAAAGGCCCGCGCCGGGTTCATTATATCCCAGCGTTAAGAATTCGCCGCTGTACGCAAGCGAAGGGACGCTTAATTGCGTCAATATGCACGCCGACAGTATTATTGCCGTTATTTTCTTTATTGCGGCGTTTTTCAGTGTTTTCATACATTTCCACCATTTTTAACAGGGCTTTTTAATTTTTTCTTTTCTTTTGCGCCCTTTTCCTTTTTTGCGGGTTTTGCCCGCGTAGTGCTGACTGCATAAAAAAGTAAGATCTGCATTTCTTTTTGATTTGCAGATCTTAACATTAATAAAAATAAAAATTTAAATTATCTTGTAAGTATCTGCGCCGTGTTTTTTTTAAGGGAAAGCCTGAAGCTAATGGTGTAATACATAAACATGGAAAGATTAAGCTTCAAGGTATTGTTCAAACGGCGCATAATAGAGGAAATATACTTAACGGAAGAAGCCCCTGCGGAAAACAAAAAAGCGAATACTCCGCAAATAAAATTGCGGGTATTGTTTTTTTCGTTCTGCTTTACTATATTATAGTTGGAACTTTTGTTACGCATAACTGAAACCTCGTTTCAAATATTATATAAAATTTTTTGAACGGGCGCGGTCTTTTTTTGCGGAAACTTTTTATCGCCTTTAAATATATAAATAAGGTTAAAAATTTAGTAAAATTTATTAAGATAAAGTAATTTGTATTACAAAACAACCAGGAGCAATAAGAAATGAAAAAAATAACTGCATTAATGTTCGCCTGTTTAATGCTTGCCGCGGTTTCAAATGCGGCGGTAACCGTTATGAAAGACGGTAAACAGGAAACGTTAAAAGATAATGCCGTGGTAAACGTAAACGGTTCAAGCGAAACCGAAGTCGATTACAACGGTTTGAAAGTGGTAATTCCCCAAGGCATAAAAGCCACTATCAGCCAAAACGCCAAAGGGCATATCATTATCCAGAGCGAAAGATTGTCAAACGTCAAAATAAGCAATCTTACCGTCAACAGCGACGGCAAAAGCACCATTACCGTGAATCCCGAAAGCTATACTTTAACAGTTAACTCCGGTAAAGAAGTGCGCATTACCAACGTAAACGGGAAAACCTCTTCAATGACGGCCGGTCAGTCCGCCCTGATGGTTTCCTTCGGAACCAAGGAAGAAGCCAAAGAAGAAGTAAAAGAAGAAGTAAAAACCGTGAAAGAAGAAGCCAAACCGGCCAAAGCCGCTAAAGCTGATGCCGCCGAAGCAGCCGCTTCCAATGTGCCCGCTTTTGTTCTGCCCGGCAGCGAAAGCACGGCAAATCAGCAGGTTTCCCAGAACGTGGAAGAAACTTTAAGTCCTTCCGCCCCCAGGTAATTACAGGAGATTTTTTTGACAGATATGAAAAAGTTATTATTATTGGCAGTATGTTTGTTTGCCGTTAACTCCGCTTTCGCCGGGGATGTAAAATTCCTCGTTTCCGAAGACTTGAGCTACGACGACAATATTTACCTTACCGACGGTAATGAAAAGGATTCTTTCATCAGCTCCACAAAAGCCGGTGTAAATTACAGCAATCCTATTGCCGGCACCGGTTTAAACTTAAGCGCCACCGCTTTGGGCGGCTATGACGCTTATACCGAAGACAACGGCAAAAACGGCTTTTGGAACGCTTACGCCAATGTCGACGTAAAAGGCGATACGCTTAATATCGGCGACAGCTTCGTCTACACTTCCGATCAGGCCAACTCCGAACTTACCGAAAGAGCGAAAAGATTAAACAACAATGTTTATTTTTCCGCCAGAACCTCTAAAGAGAAAACTTTCGGCCTCGGCGTAGTGGCGAATGATTCCTACGATTATTATCTTGATAATCCCTGGAAGTATGATTTGACCCGCAACCGCGTAAATGCCGGCGTACAGGCTTTTTACAACATTTCAGCCAAAACCAGCGCTTTTGTTGAATACGTCTATACGAACATCGCTTACAGGGATAATACCGACAGCGATTCCGACGGCAGCACTTTTGCCCTCGGCATAGAAGGCAAATTGGCACCGAAAGTTTCCGGCGTGGCCAAAATCAACTATGTAATGCGCGATTGGAGCCACGATATCGAAGGTTACAGCAGCTATGAAGACTTGCTCGGTTACTATGTAGCCGTCGAATGGAACCCCACCGCCAGAAACACCGTCCGCTTGGCCGGAGAAAGAAAGTTTGAAGAATCCGTTTATGAAAATAACAGATACTTCGCAGATACTTTGGTTTCCTTATACGGTTCTCACAAACTTACCGACAAGTTTACCGCCGGTTTAACCTTAGCCTATGAAAACATGGACTATGACCGCGAAAACAATGCCGGCAAGAAAAGAAACGACGATCTTTTCACCGTACGCCCGGAACTCGGCTATCAGTTTAAAGAGTGGCTTTCCGCCGGCGCTTGGTATCAGTGGAGAACCAGAAACTCCAATACCAACGGCAATGACTATGACAGCAACAAAGGCGGCGTTTTCGTAAAAGCCATATTCTAAGTTCTGTTTAGTTTTTAAAAGCCCTCCGAAAGGAGGGCTTTTTTATTGGTTAGTATAGAAAACTCCCTTTTAACGTCAGGCGTAGCCTGACCTACGTTTATTTGACCTATTTGCAAGCAGTTAAAGCCCCCATCAGGAGCGTTTATAAAGCTTGATTTTTATCGTAAATCACGGGTATTTGTCCGAATAAAAAAGAGTCGGCTGCTACATACGGCAATTGACTCTTTTTTATGACTTGTGCCTGTGTGATAGATTCGGGTAATGTTTCCACTAACTGTTCAAACACAACTTGCCCCAGCGGTCAACATGGGGTTGATTCTCTTACGGGATGTTGCTGCGAATATGACAACTGCGGCAAAACCATATACGGACAGGTGGTGGCGTGTAGATGTATGGCTGGAGAAAATACCGGCATAGTCTTATAGTTTTAAATAATTTGCCGGGATAAATCCCGGCTCTCCACTAACCGCCCCGCCTAAGCGTAAGCAAAGGCGGGGATTTCACAATAAATAAACCCCCGGGCTTTTGGCCCCGGGGGATTGGAGGATAAAGCTAAGAACTTTATTTGCTCGGCCAAATAATGCCGTTGACTTCTCTTGGGTGGCGCAGCCTTCTTATGTTTGATTTCTTATCAATATTCTGTATAGCCTTTAAAGCTTGGATAAGTTCAGGCGTTCTTCTTACAAGCCTGCCCGTATTGGTATCTACGACGTTTGAATTCTTCTGATAATGTTTTTCCCCTTCGGAAATTACCGTTCTGGTAAAAACCTTTTCGTCAAAGCTGACTTGCTGTTCGTCGCTGAAAAGGCTGATTAAGTCCAAAAGGGCCAAATCGTATCTGTAAGAGTCTGTACTGTACTGAAGTTCGTTTTTGATTACAATTAATCCGTGCAGGCGGATAATGGCTTCCTCTTGGGCGATGTCGTCAAGCCAGCGCGTGTTCGGCGTTACTTTGGGTTTGTTTGGAACAGAGCATTCTACCGTACACTCATTGGCGATTGCGCCTTTTGCCGCGGCTTCGGCCAATCTCTGTGCATACTGATTGTTGCTGATATAGCTGTATTTTATAAGACGGTCGGTAAGATCATCATAAAGATTATCAAGTATTTCGCTGCCCAAATAGGTCGCTATTTCCAGCATGACTACGGCCGCGATAGTTTTGGTTAAACTGATACTTGCCGTTGCGGTAATAAGCGTGCCTCCGGCGGCCGTTCCGCCGAACCAAGCCGCTCCGCCTACGCAGCCGGCCGCGCCGCAGGTATATACGGCGGCTACCGCCATAAGGCCTAAAGCTATGCCTTGAAGGCAGCTGCGTCCGAATTCTTTAACTTCCGCTTTGCGAAGCTCTTTAATATAACGAGGGTTCTTTTTAAGCAGTTCCCCTATGGTTTTGGTTTCGCTTTCCATGGCTTTCATCACCTGATAAGGCGTATGACTGCGATAGGAACTTCTTCTGTAATCTTTAATTGCGGAGTTGTATTTTGCCCACGCCGGATTGATAAAAACGTCTTTTGCAAAGCCTTTTGTATCTTTGGCTTTAGGGTGAAGCTTTTTCCAAACATAAAGCGCGTCAAAATAGTTTAGCCCGTCATATACCGCCGCGGGATTAAAAAACGCTAAGGATACCCTTTCGTCAAGTTTCTTTCTCTTGGCGGCAAATTCCGCATCCATTTGTTCTTTTGTTTTGAAGGTGGTGCCGAAAGGGTTGAGGGGACTATTAAAAGTATTTCCCCACCCGTTATGATTGTATTGATAATTATTGAATCCGTAATTATTAAACTGATAATCGTTTTTCGGTATCGGCTTAGGCCTAGGCTGGGCACTTACCGGCACGGAGACCGTAAGTAAAACCGCGCAAAGCAAGAGTGAAAGACTTTTTTTAATGAACATTACCATATCCTCCCGTTATTTTTTAAATCTTAT
Organism: Candidatus Proelusimicrobium excrementi; assembly: GCF_937881865.1. Taxonomy (NCBI): domain Bacteria; kingdom Pseudomonadati; phylum Elusimicrobiota; class Elusimicrobia; order Elusimicrobiales; family Elusimicrobiaceae; genus Candidatus Proelusimicrobium; species Candidatus Proelusimicrobium excrementi. Next base: position 16,542 of record NZ_CALGEO010000165.1, on the reverse strand, counting down.
GAATTCCGCGTGGATTTGCCTTTCCACACGGGTGTTATCCGCAGGAAGCGTAAGATCGCGTTTTATCTGTCTGTTAAAGTTTACTTTATCTTGATTTAAAGCGTTTTGATATACGCGTTTAAGGCCGCCGATATAATCTGTGCGGGCTTGATTGTTTGTTGCCAAAGTGTGCATACGCGCGGACCATTCTTCTGCATAAGGAAGAAGTTTTTCCGCCGAAAGGGAATTGTTGCTTTCGCTTTCAAAAAGTTCCGCCAACATATTTTTTACTTGCGGCCCGCCGGCATAAACCACACCGATATTGGCCGGGTTTTGATTTACGGCCGTTAAAACTTCTCTTTTTAAAGCCGTTCTGTTGGAAACGGCCCTTATTACATCCTGCTCTGCTTGTGCAGACGCCGCATTTGCATTAGCGGCAAACACCGTCATAAAAAGCCCCGCGCCTATTGCTAAAGGAAGGACGGATTTTAAAGCTTTCATATTGCGTAGTACACTAGTGGAAGCCGCGCGTGCGTCTCTGCTCAAAGCTGATGCAAGCGCCGGATCCGTCTGGCGGACTATGGCCATAACTTTATTTAATTCTTCTTCACCCAAAGCGTAAGATATTGTGCGGCGTGCGCTATTATGCATTTTTTTAAGTTCAAGGATTTCTTTTTCAGCCGCCCGTATCTCCTTGCGCCACAATTCAACTTGTTTGCTGGCTTTATAATCAGCTTTTCTTATCCAATATTTATTGTGTGATATCTGTTCTCTTAAAGCAGAAATTCTGCCGCCGCTTATGCTGTGGGCGTATTCGACTTCCGCCGATAATGCCAAAGAAACGGCTCTTTTTCTGTTAATAGTTAGGTTCTTCTCTATGCTTTTTACCAACAAAGCAAAATCTTTTTCCCCTTTTTCAAGCATTGTAAAAGCCGCTTTGTTGAAAAATTCCGGCTGAGCTTTCAGTACATTTACCGCCGAAAGCGGCGTTTTCCCGCCGGTCAGCGCTCCGACGGTTTCTTTAGTATAAGCCAAAGAAAACGGGTGATTTTTCATTCTGCCCCAATCCGATGCGGAAAGTACCCTGTAAATACTGTCTAAAAAATTGGTATCGGCTGATTTCTTCTTGAGTACTTTGGTTATGAATTCTTCCTGAGCTTTTAAATTTGCTCTTAAAGAGGCCAGTTCAGCCGCTTCGGCGTTTGGGCTGTGAATTATATAATGTTCGGCGGCGGAAACATATTTGTTGATTTCGTCTGCGAAAGATTCCGGCCAAATTTCATAAAGTCTAATCATTTGTTCAAAAGAATTTACAGGGGGCTGGGCATTTGCGTAAATCCCCGGGTTTGGAAAAACCACGGCTAAAATCATAATTAAAGACAGTAACTTTTTCATTCTGAGATGCTCCATAATAGTATTCTTCTTATTATTATATAACTTATTTGAAAGGACAAACAGAGACTTTCTGCCTAAAAGCGGGTGGGTCTAAAGTCCTAAATTTTACAGAAGGAAGCCGACTCCCCTCCGGGGTTATTTTGCTTTGCTCCTTAGTATCGTTACGGAGTGTGGGGCGAGGGCTTTCGTTTTTGCTCTGTATAAGGCTTTATAAGTTTTTTGCATGAATTCTTCCGGCAGGGGTTCCTGAACTTCTGAGAGGTTCAGCAGAAAATCGTAATAATATCCCTTATATAAACGCCTTTGCGCCAAAATATTTGCGGAAGTTTTCCCAGGAGCGGGCAATATTTCCCCCTTTTCAAAAATCGGAAGAGTTTTGTTAAGTTCTTTTACGGCCGCTTTTAATCTTTTCCAATACTCGGGGGAGTATTCCGGCAAGGTTTTGCCGTTTACGGTAAAAGTATAGAAAAATACGCCGTTTATTCCGCGTATAAGCCCGTGATAAGCCATAAAGAGCATTTCGTCTTTTTCCGGGAAGCGGCCTATTCTTTGATCGTCGGGACGGTATTGTTTAAAGTCTTTCCAGTCAAAAGCCTGTATTACGCCCCATAAAGGCTTATCCGCCATTTTGTTTTTTGCAAGTATCTTTTTTGCGTCTTCTATCTGTTTCCCGAAGGAACTTAAATTCAAATGCGGCACGGGATACCAATCAACCATAAGTATATCGGCGGATTTGCAATAGTTTTCAGCGTGGGATCCCTGCCCTACAACCACCGCCGTTTGCCGCCCGGGGAAGGCCTGTTTGGCTTTTCCGTCCAGTTTTTGGACGTTCCTCCAGCTTAAACGCGCTACATCCGGCTCGTCATACAGGTATAAAGCCAAAATCGGCCATTTGTTTGCGTTTGCAAGTTCGCTTGAGTTTATAAGTTTATCTGGGTATATAAGCATTTTAAGGCCGTTTGCTTCTGCGGCTTTGGCCAAGGCGGAAAGCTCCTGCGGGGCTTGTTTATAAGTCTGCATGCAGTTAAAGCCGGCTTTCTTGACGGTTTTTACGTTTTGCGGGGAATTTACGTCATAAATGCACAGAGGCATTGCCCCGGCGTTTAAAACGGCGAGTAATAAAACGGCGGCGGCCGATAATGAATAAAGACCGCTTTTTAAAATAATTTTAATCAAATTTCTTATCCTTTATAAACGCTCTTTTTGCGGTTTTGAACATAATTTCCACATCCAAAAAGAAAGAGCGGTTCTTTATATACCAAATATCATAACAAAGCCGTGTTTTTGCCGAGTCAAACGTGGAATCCGGGATATGTTCCATATTTTTTAAATTCTCTTGCACGCAATATGTCGGCGGAGCTTTAAAGTTAAGCTGGGCCCAGCCCGTAAGCCCCGGCTTGATAATGCTTCTGATATTATGGCACGGAAGATATTTGTTAAGGAAGTAATATTCGTCGTTCCAAATCGGGCGCGGCCCCACTATGGAAATATCCCCCTTAAAAATATTTATGAGCTGCGGAATTTCATCGAGTCTGAAACGCCTGAGAATATTGCCCGTTTTGGTTATTTCTTCGGTTCCTGGCTTCATGGTGCGGAATTTATATATGAAAATATTTTGTTCGTTTTTGCCGATTCTTTCTTGGAAGAAAAACGGAGATACGCCGTCCACCCATTTAATCATAAAATACGTAACTATGCCCAGCGGAAGCAGAACGGGCGTGAGAATAAGGCAGAAAATTATATCCATAGCCCTTTTTATCACAGGGTAAAAATGTTCCTGCTGGCGGGAAGCCACCCCGCGCAATATCCAAATATTGTCTTTAAGGCTTCCTTTGCTGGAACATTTAAAAAGTTCTTCGTGAAAGTTGTAATCCGTGGTTAGAAGTACGCCTTTGTTAAGGAATTTGGTAGATATTACGGCCCAGGCGTTTTCCGTTTCCTGAAGCATTTTGCTGCCCATTATTATCAAATCTACGTTATCGGGGCTGATTTTTTGCGCTTCTTGCGGCGTTTCAAAACGGCCCAGCAGTTTGTAGGCGCGGCTTTTGCGCAAGGTCTTTTCAATAAGTTTTAAGGTGTCGCTTTTGCCGAGCAGAAGTATTTTTTGGCGGTAAAAAGTGAGCGACGCATATGCTTTCCTGGTAAAGTATATATAAGAAAAGTAAATGATAAATACCGATATAAGAATGAGCTTTGGCGTCGCCATATTAAATATTGACGCGCCGAAATAAATCCCGAAAGCCGAACCCAAAAGCGAAATGGCGAAAGCTATTATTGTATTGCGGTAATCCAGCCTTTGCATTTTGATAAGGCTGAAGTCGTAAAAAGAAAACACCCACAAAATAACGCTGCACAGCATAAAAGCCGGGGCAAGAGTTTTTATCGTAGGCAGAAAAAGATAAGTATGGCATACGCCGTAGCGCAGAGTTACCACTATAAAAGTGATAAGAATAAAAGCCAGCAAATCAAGTATAAAAAACAATATCCTCATCGGGCGGTTCCTTTAGCAGTTTTTTTGGTTTGAAGCATTGCTTTAAGGCCTTTTTCAAGTGTAAATGCCGGCTTGAATCCCAATTTTTTTATTTTGCTTATGTCCGCGCAGGATTTCTTTACGTCCCCGGCCCTCTTCGGCTTAAATACGCGTTTGATTTTCTTGCCGTATAAATCTTCTATTAAAGAGGCTAAACGCAAAAGCGTATATGTTTTGCCCGATGCTATATTGTAAACTTCCCCCGCTTTGCCTTTTTGCATGACCAAAACGGTGGCTGCGACTATATCGTCGACAAAGACAAAATCCCTGCTTTGTTTGCCGTCCCAGTCTATACAGAATTCTTTGCCTTGCTGCGCGCATTGCATAAATTTGGCTATTACCGCCGCGTAAGGGGAATTTGGATTCTGCCCGGGCCCGAAAACGTTAAAATACCTTACGATTACGGTATTAAGCCCGTAAGCTTTGTTATACATTTTTAGGAGTTTTTCCCCTGTCAGCTTGCTAGCCGCGTAGGGAGAGCGACAGTCTGTATGGCCCTCTTCCCTGTAGGGCATTTCTTTGCCGTTGCCGTACACCGCGCTTGAAGAGGCCAAAAGTACCTTTTTTACTCCGTTTATCCGCGCGGCTTCAAGCACGTTGTTTGCGCCTTCTATATTGATTTTTTGCGTCTTCCGCGGATCGGACATGGACTGGGCTACGGAAACAAGCGCGGCATGGTGGTAAACGTAATCCACGCCTTTAAAAGCCTTTTTCAGCCGATTAAAATCGGTTATATCCCCCTTAATAACTTTAATTTGCTTTTCAATATCTTTAAGATTATCAAGAGAACCGGAAGAAAAATCGTCAAAGACGATAACATTATGTCCTTTTTTTACAAGAGTATGTGCGATGTGGGAACCTATAAAACCGGCTCCGCCTGTGATTAAGGAGGTGCTTTTCTTCATAGAAAAATTATAGCATTTTTATTGCACCCCCATAATGATATAATATATAAAATGAATGAACTTAAATTTTCGGTATTGATGTCCGTTTATCATAAGGATAATCCCACTTGGTTTAGGGAGGCCCTGCATAGCGTGTTCAACCAAAGCTGCCCCCCGGCAGAGGTGGTTTTGACTGCGGACGGCCCTTTAACCGAAGAACTTGAAGCCGTAATAGACGAATTTAAGGATAAACTCAAAATCGTCCGTTTGGAAAAGAATATGGGCCTCGGCGCCGCGCTTAACGCCGGCCTTAAGGAGTGCTCTTACCCGTTGGTGGCCCGTATGGACAGCGACGATATTTCCCTTCCCGACCGTTTTGAAAAGCAGATTAAAGCCTTTGAAACCGATAAAGATTTATCCGTCTTGGGCGGAGCGATAAGGGAAATCGACTCCGAAAGCAAAGAAGAAGTTTCTTTCCGCAGACTGCCGCAAAGCGACGCCGAACTTAAAAACTTTTTAAAAACAAGGTGTCCGTTCAACCATATGAGCGTTATGTTCCGCAGGGAAGCGGTTTTGGAGTGCGGCGGTTATATCCCCCTGCATTTAATGGAAGATTATTATCTTTGGGCCCGTATGGCCGCAAAAGGATGCCGCTTTGCGAACTTGGCGGATATTTTGGTAAACGCCCGAACCGATAAAAATTTATACTCCCGCCGCGGCGGCTGGAAGTATTTTAAGAGCAATAAGGCCATAGCGGATAAAATGCTTTCTTTGGGGCTTATTTCCCTGCCTGTTTATCTGTTTAATTTGGCCGTGCGCTTTTGCGTCCAGGTAATTATGCCCAATAGTGTCAGAAGCATATTTTATAAAAAGGCTTTGCGCTGAGTCATGAAGAAAATCGTTTATATCATTTCCACTCTTAAAAGAACAGGGCCGACCAATATTTTGGCGGGGACGGCTTTGAACTTGGATAAGAAACTTTTTAAACCCGCCGTAATTACCCTTTCCCCGGAAGAAGACGAACAAAACTCCTGGAAACCCGAACTTGAAAAGGCCGGCATAGAAGTGCGCTGTCTTAATTTAAGCCGCTTAAAAGGATTTTTATACGGCGGACGCGCTTTAAAGCGCGCGGCGGCGGAACTTAACCCGGATATAGTGCATACGCATTGCTTCCGTTCGGCGGTGTTTTCCGCATTGTATTTGGGGCGGTATAAGCGTATTGCAAGCGTCCATTGCGATTATGAAGTCGATTTCGCTTTGGCTTACGGCAAAATAAAAGGTTTCGTGATGTCAAAAATTTTTAAAAGGGCTTTGTCGGCGGCCGATAAAAGGGTTTGCTGTTCTGAAATGCTTAAGGCCTTGTTTAGGCGCAAATATCCAAAAACAGAATATCTGTATGTAAACAACGGGGTGGACGTACAGAAATTCGCCCCGGCGGACGATAAATCGGCTTTGCGCCGCTCGCTGGGCCTGCCCGAAGATAAAAAGATTTTTATTTGGGCGGGCGTGTTTATACCCAGGAAAGATATTTTATCTTTCGCAAAGGCTTTGCCGGAGTTAAAAGAAGAAGACTCTTTTTTTATTCTTTGCGGCGACGGCCCCATGCTTAAACAAACTGAAGATTTGCTTAAAGGCCGCGGAAATGTCCTTTTTGCCGGGCATGTAAACAATGTGCAGGATTATTTCAAAGCCGCGGATTTTTATGTTTCAACGTCCCTTTCCGAGAGCTTTCATCTTACCGTTTACGAGGCCATGGCCTGCGGCGCGCCGGTCATACTTAGCGATATTGAGGCTTACTGCAATCTGAAAGGCAGCAAAGCGGCGGCTTTTTTTGAACCTGGCGACTATAAAGCCTTATCTGCGCAAATGTTCCGCGCTTTGGACGGCGGTTTTAAAGACTGCGGGGACACTGCGGTAAATACCGTAAGGCAAAGCTATACATTGCAAACCATGGCGAAAGGCTATCAGGATATTTATTTAAGCTTATGATATATTTCCTTGCGATATATTCCGCCGCGGCGGCTTTAAGTTTTACGGATTTTTCCCCCAAACTCCGCAGAGTGGGAGCGTTTTTCTGCATAATTTTACTTGCCATGCTGGCGGGGTGGCGCAATATGGGCGGAAGAGATTTTTACATATATCAGGATATTTACTACGGGCTTCAGCTTAACTATATGTCTTCGGAAGCGGGATACGCTCTGCTTAACAATTTATTTTCTTTTTTGGGCTTTTCTTTTAACGGTTTCTTATTTTTTTACAGCTTGATTTCCATAGCGGTATTGGTCGCTTTCCTTGAAAGGCATGTAAAATATCCCAAGTTCGCCTTACTTTTTTATATGGCGTGCTATTTCTTTTTTTATAATATGGTTCTTAACAGGCAGATGCTTTGCATGTCTTTGGCGTTATGGGTGGTTTATTTTTGGGATAAGAACAAACCTCTTTCTTTGATTTGGCTTTTTACAGGATTTTTCTTTCACCAGTCGATAATAGTTCTTCTGCCTTTCTTATTTGCTTATGAGGTGTTAAAAAGGACCAAAGGGATAAAATGCTGGGCCGCTTTTTTTATCCTGTTTATTGCCGTAACCGCAGCCCTTTCGCCTTTGCAGTTTATAAGTTTGGTTTCCTCCGTGCCGGGGCTTTCATTTATATCGGGGCGTACATTGGGATATTTGGAGCACGCTTCGGGAACATACAGTTTAAATGTCGTAGAGTATATAAAAATGGCCGCGGCTTTAATGATTATACTGCCTTTTATAAAAAGGATATGGGCCTCGCGGGAGAACAGAATTTGGCTGTTCTTGTATTTTTCCGGCGTTATACTTTTGTTTTGGACGCGTAATGTGGAAATTTTGTTCCGTATTTTCGTGTATTTTGATTTAAGTTTATTGGTTCTTATACCTTTGGCTTTGAATATTTTTATATTGAGGATTCCCAAGGTTCAACGTAAGAGCCTGCTTGTGCTAATTTACGGTTTTATCGGGTTGCTTACAATAGGCGCAATACTGTACCGCACGGCAAAATTCGGCGACGGAGCCTTTTGGTCTTATCAATTTTATTTCTTGGATATTTAATGATAACAGTATTTACCCCCGCTTATAACCGCGCTTCAACGCTTGAAAGGCTTTATAAAAGCCTTAAAGCACAGACTTGCACGGATTTTGAGTGGCTTATAATAGATGACGGCAGCACGGACGGCACGGAAACCGCGGCGCGAAAATGGCTTGCCGAGAAAAACGCTTTTACGATTCGTTATATAAAAACGGAAAACGGCGGTAAACACCGGGCGATAAACGCAGGCGTCAAAGAAGCGCGCGGAGAAGCCTTTTTTATAGTCGACAGCGACGACTGCCTTCCCCCCCGGGCCGTTGAACGTATAGCCGAAGTTTTTGCTTCAGTGGCGGAAGACGTACGCTTTGCCGGAATTTGCGGTTTAAAGGCCGACATAGGCTCAAAAAAAGCTTTATATAACAGCGCGGAAGCCGAGGGCAAAGATTGTTCCATGCTTGATATCCGTTATAAGTATCATATAAAGGGCGATATGGCGGAAGTCTTCAAAACGGAAGTTTTAAAGGAATATCCTTTCCCCTGTTTTGAAGGAGAAAAATTCCTAAATGAAGCCGTAGTATGGAATAAAATATCCGAAAAATATATTATGCGCTATATAGGCGATATTTTATATTATTGCGAATATCTGCCCGGCGGGCTGACGGCTTCCATACGCAAGCAGTACAGAAACAGCCCCCAAGGCGCAAAGTTGTTTTACGGCGGTATTGCCGAAGATAAAACCATGCCTTTAAAAGAGAGAATAAAAGCCTCTATCCTCTATTGGCGGTATTTATGCGTTAATGGGGAAGGGTATAGAAATACGCCGTTATTTTCGCTAGTATTTTGGACAACGGGCGTGTTTTTTTATTTTATTGACTGTTTAGAATACACAAAAAAACATTAACAGTTATTAGTATTATTCCATAGGTAAAATCAATTATGAAGAAACTACTGATATTAACATATGTTCAAGCGGAAAATTATGGCGCCCTCTTGCAGGCATATGCTTTAAAAAAGGCCATATTTTTATTAGGTGGAGAAGCTATAGTATTAAACTATAAAGGCCTGTTTGCCGGAATCGATATGAAACAAATTATCAAAAAAATTTGTTTCCCCATCTGGAATTTTAGGGTAGGGCGCAATTTTAAATCTTTTAGAGACATTATTTTAAAAAACTCTTTGCCGCTAAAGCGCGATAATTTGCCTGCCCTAAATGACAAATTTGATGCTTTTGTGGTGGGCAGCGATCAGGTGTGGAATTTCTTTGGCAACGGTTTTGATACTTCTTACCTATTGGATTTTGTTAAAGATAAGGATAAAAAATATTCTTACGCAGCAAGTTTCGGAAGAAATAAGATTACACCTGCGGAAGAAACTTTAGCAGCACCTTTTCTTAAGCAATTTAAGGAAATTTCAATAAGAGAAATTGGCGGAATTGCTTTAGCTGAAAGGCTATCGTCCAAAAAGGTAAGAAGAGATATCGATCCAACCTTACTTTTGACTAAAAAAGAGTGGCTTGAAGTTGCGCAAATGCCTAATAGGGAAGATTATATATTGCTTTACCTTATGAGCCATAATTCCAAAATAATAGAATACGCAAAGAAATTAGGAAGAAAGAAAGGTTTGAAAGTGATAATGATAACTACTTCGCCTGTTCCAAGGATGGGGATAGAAGTGTTGACAGTGATTCCGCAGCAGTGGCTAGGATATTTTGTTAAGGCGAAATATGTAGTAACCAATTCTTTCCACGGTTTGGCGTTTTCAATCAATTTTAATAAGGATTTTTTTGTGGATTTGCTTCCCCCTCCTTCAAAGGTCAACTCCCGCTTGGAAAATCTGCTTGAGTTGACGGGACTGAAAGGGCGTCTTATAGATAATATCGGCGATAATTATGATGCCGAAATTTCTTGGGCAAAGGTCAACTCCATAATAGAAAAGGAAAGAGAAAAATCTAAAGGTTATTTAAAGAGGATATTAATATGATGAAAAACTGTTTAATATCAATAGGTGCGGCAAAATACAATATGGGGTCGCAAATGCTGCTCAGGGGAATAGTGCAAATACTTAAGGAAAACGAAGCGGAATATATCGCGGTTTCTTCGGCCGATATTAACGCCGGGGACAGCCTTGATATTCCCTTTGCAGACAAATATATTCCCCGTCAATTTGGCTGGACAAAATGCTGGTTGATTTTAAAATTTAATGCGGCAATAAACAGGTTCCTGCCTTTTTTGAGAGAATTTTGGACACGGATTCAATGTTTTCCTTTGATAAGTGAATTTTATAACTACGACACCATAATATTCGTCGCCGCGGATAACTACGATTACAACAACAGAAAAAATATTCTTGACGTTTTGACTTCTTTTGCCGTTGCGCAAAAGAATAAACCGACTGTGGTTTTATACGATTTTTCCATAACCGATAAGAACATAACCAAATATCTAAAGGCAACCTGCGCTAAGGCTGATATTTTAAGCGCGCGCGACAGCCTTTCCTTCAATAATCTGATTAAAGCGGATATAGATAAAAATCTGTATTTGATACCAGATCCCGCGTTTATAGTTTCTCCCTTGCGGACCGCTTTGCCAAATGAGTTGGAAGGCAAGAAGTTTGTTTGTGTCAATTTAAGTTCTTTGGTAACGGGCAGAACCGGTGGAAAAAACGCATTTGCGGTTTTAAAAGCGTATGAAACTTTGATGCGAGGCATACTTTCGCGTGAAGATTTGAACATATTGCTTATTCCTCACGTAATGCGTGGGGCTGACTTAAAGGTGTTGAAAATTTTATTTGAAAAATTTAAAAACACAAACCGCGTCTTTTTGATTTCCGACGAGAGTTTAAACGGACCTCAGCTTAAATACATAATATCCAAAAGCGAGTTTTTCATAGGGGCTAGAACCCACGCAACAATAGCGGCGTACAGCTCCTGCGTGCCTACTTTAGTCTTAGGATATTCCATAAAATCGCTAGGTATAGCGCAAGATCTCTTCGGTTCTTACGAAGACTATGTTGTTAATCTTAAAATTTTGCAGGGAAACACTGATATTTTGGCGCAGAAATTCGATTTGCTCTACTCCAAACGTGCTACAATAAAAAAGCGTCTGGAACAAATTATGCCGCAATATGTTCAAAACGCCAAAAATATAGGTAAAATTATAGCGGATTTTAGGAAATAAAATGAATCAAAGGAAAGCTGGCGCGATATTGTCTTACATTGGTATTGCCTTAAATACCGTGGTGGGCTTTTTATTTACCCCGCTGCTTATATCCTTTTTGGGCAAAGATCAATACGGACTTTATCAGCTTGTAGGCTCTTTGATAGCGTATCTTAACATAATGGATTTAGGGCTTTCCAACACGACTACAAGATACTACTCGGGCTACAAGGCGGTCAATGACGAAATATCCGCGGAAAATATTTTGGCGTTAAGCGGTATTTTGTATGCTGGCGTTTCCATTTTGATAATACTTGCGGGTTTGCTTTTGTTTCATTACTTTATTCCGTTGTATTACCATACTCTTTCCGCGCAAGAGATTGTTTTGGTCAGAAATATGTTTTATGTCTTGCTTTTGAACTTGGCCATAGTGATACCCTCCAATGTTTTTACGGCTATAATAACCGCTCATGAGCGTTTTATATTCGCTAAGGGGCTAATATTGTTCACAACACTGTTTAGGCCTCTGAGCGTAGTGGCGTTTTTGTTCTTTTTTAACTCCGTAATGACGGTTGTAATAGTACAGACGCTGTTTAATATCTTTGTGGCGCTTTTAAGTGTATGGTATGTATTGGGTAAGTTGAGGGTAAAATTTAAACTTCATTATTGGAACGCCAAATTGGTAAAAGAAATACTGACGTTTTCCTTTTTTGTCTGTATCCCCGGCATAATCAGCATAGCGTATTGGAAAACGGGGCAGGTAATCTTGGGGGCGGTAGCGGGCGCTGGTGCGGTGGCGCTATACGCCACAGCCATACAGATAGCGCAGGGATATATGGCGATGTCTTCTTCTATGGGCGGGATATTTTTGCCGCAACTTTCCGCAATTAACGCTAAAACGGACGATATGACCGAAATAAACGCCATTTTCTTAAAAACAAGCCGCCTGCAGTATTATTTTATGTCTTATATTTTTCTAGGCTTTGTTTTATATGGGCGGTCTTTTGTAAACTTATGGGTAGGGCCGGAGTTTAAACAAGTATACTCTTACTCTTTGATATTGATGGCAGGCTTGTTCGTCTGTCTAGTGCAAACTACGGCTGTGCCGATTATACAAGCTAAGAATAAACACGCTTTTAGGGCGGTTTTGTATGCGGTATTGGGGGTGATAAACATTATAGTTTGTATTCCGATGGCAAAGAAATACGGAGGTATGGGCTGTGCGATAACGACAGGTTTATCCCTACTGACAGGCCAGACGATAATAATAAACTTTTACTATCATAAATTGGGGATAAAAGTGCTAGAGCTGTTTATCGAGATGATAAAAATTATCCCCTATATGCTTATAGCGTTTTTCGTGTTTTTATTTGTTGGTTTGCTATGGGACAACGGCAAGATAACGGGTTTCATTTTGCAGGGCGCGATGTTTTCGGCTGCATACGGTATTATTTTATGGTTTTTTGTATTTAACCAATACGAGAAGGACTTGGTAAAAAAAACGCTTAATTTAATTTCTGGGGGGCTGTATGATAAATTTAAAAAAGAAAGCTGATTGCTGCGGCTGTGGGGCTTGCGTGAGCGCGTGTCCGAAAGGGGCCATATCTCTGCACTATGATGAGGAAGGCTTTTTATATCCCGCCGTTGATAAAGATTTGTGCGTAAATTGCGGTCTTTGCAATAAAGCATGTCCCAAAGAAAACGAGTACAAGAGAAATACAACCTACGCTTACAACTTTTTGGGAGCCTATAACAACGATAAGGCTCAAGCTAGGGCCAGTTCTTCCGGTGGGATATTTTCGCTTTTGGCACAGCACATTATATTGCAGAAAGGAGCGGTATATGGGGTTGAGTTGTTGGATGACTTTAAATTGGTTCACAGTCGTGCGGATTCTTTGGACGGATATTTAAAATTCAGGAAATCCAAATATTTGGAAAGCAATACAAATAATGTTTTCCGCAAGGTAAAAGAAGATCTGAACATCGGTTTAAAAGTTCTGTTTTCCGGGACGCCTTGCCAAGTGGCGGGGCTGCATTCCTTTTTAGGCAAGGAATATGAAAATCTATACACCTGTGATGTGGTTTGCCACGGAGTACCATCCAGAATGGTTTTTGACAAATATATAGAGGAGTTAAATAAAAAACAGAAATCCAAAGCTGTAAGTGCTTGCTGGCGCGATAAAGAAAACGGTTGGTATCCCAACAAAGTAACTATCTTTTTTGAAGACGGATCCAAAAAATCTACTACTTCAACCAATAATCCTTATCAGGCAGGATTTTTGCATAATTTATATCTTAGGCCGTCGTGCTATGTTTGTAATTGGGCAAAGCTGCCCAGAGTGGGTGATATCTCTTTGGCGGATTTTTGGGGATATAAAGGCCCGTTACTTAACGATAACGAAAACGCCGGCATTTCCATTGTGGTGATATCTTCAAAACAGGGAGCGGAACTGTTTGATAAGTGTAAAGACAAGATAAATTTCCATCCTGTTTCTAAGGAAGAAGTTATGCTTAGAAGTCGCCACATTTATAAACATCCAAAGGCTAAGGCGGAACGAGCATTGTTCTTTAAAGACTTGAAAGAGAAGGGGTTTTACGAGTCAGCGGAAAAATATTTATATTCTAAAGATTACGCGCTCTGTCGTTTTTTCTTTAGAGTATTGGATAAACTTAGGGATATGATTAAATGATAAAAATTAAAGATAAAACAAAATGCTGCGGATGCAGCGCCTGCGTTAATATCTGCCCGAAGACATGTATCCGTATGAAAGCGGATGACGAGGGCTTTGCCTATCCTGAGGTTAATACGGATTTGTGTATAAATTGCGGCCTTTGCGAAAAAGTCTGCCCCATAATAAACAATAATCCGGAAAACGAAGTCAAAACGGTTTACGCCGCGGGGCATAAGTCGGCAAAGATAAAAACATTAAGCTCTTCCGGCGGTATGTTCAGCCTGCTGGCGGAGCATATCTTAAATCAAGGCGGCGCGGTGTTCGGCGCGGCTTTTAACGGAAATTGGCAAGTATGCCACAAATATGCGGAAACTATGGAAGACTTAGATAAATTGCGCCGCTCAAAATACGTTCAAAGCGATATAGGCGACTCTTTTAAAACCACTAAAGATTTTTTGCAAAAGGGCCGGCAAGTGCTTTTTACCGGCACGCCCTGCCAAATAGCCGGGCTTAAAAATTATTTGGGCAAAGATTATCCCAATTTGCTTACGGCGGATATCATCTGCCACGGCGTTCCGTCCCCCGCGGTATGGGAACGCTTCCTTGCGGAAACCGCACCGGCTTCAAATATATCCGCGGTTGATTTCAGGCATAAGCGTTTCGGCTGGGACTCTTCCTATCTAGCCATAACCCTTAAGGACGGGCGCAGCCTGCCGGAAGCGAACGGAATTTTAAAATATTTTAAAAGCTTTTTATATCGTTCTCAAGGCAAACTTTTCCGTTTGATTTATCGCCTGCCTTATACTATTTCCAATATGTATGAAAGGCCTTCCTGCCACGCCTGCGCTTTTAAAGGCAAGCGCAAATATGCTGATTTTACCATGGCGGATTTATGGGGCGTTAAAGAAGTTATGCCGGATATGTATGACGAAAAGGGCGTTTCCCTGTTAATGGTAAATTCCGCCAAAGCCGAGGCCGCTTTTAAGGATTTGGCGGTGAACTTGCTTTATAAAGACATTTCTTTGGAGGCCGTCTCTAAATATAATCCTTATTTTCTCCGCTCCACTTCCCCCTCCCCTTGCCGGGAAGAGTTCTTTAAATCTTTCCGCAAAGGCGAAAGCTTTTATAAAATTATGTCCCGCTATAAAAGGCGCGGCGTAAAAGGGCTTTTGCTTAAGCTTCTACGCCTTGCCGGCGGCGCAAAAATATTATAAAAATAATATTCCCCGGCGTGGCCGCGGAGGTTTAGTTTTCAGCAATAAAAAAGGCCGGCTTTTAAACCGGCCTTTTAATCCGTAAAACTGGGCTATTTATCTTCGTAATAGCCGTAGCTTTTTTTATAATATCCGTATTTGCCGTAGGCAAGGCCCTCGGTCTTGTAATGGCCGATAACCGCGCCCAATATCTTAATGCCGGCTTTGTTAAGTTTGTCTATACCGATTTGCGCTATGCGTACATTGGTTTGGCCGCAGCGTACAACAAACACCGCCAAAGGTATGTATTTGCCCCATAAAAGGGTATCGGATACGGGCACAATCGCCGGACAGTCGATTATAACTTGGTCATAATTCTTTTTGGCCCAGTCGATAAAATCGGCCAGTTTAGGCGTATTTAAAAGTTCCGCCGGGTTTGGCGGCCTTTGCCCTGCCGTCATTACAAACAGGTTGGGAACATCTTTTACGGGCTGAATATTGGCGGCGTAAGCGGCTTTTTCCCCTTCGCTCGTCCAAATATTGCTGAGCCCCAGTTCGGGCGAAAGACGGAAGGTTCTGTGCAGGCTGGAGCGGCGCAAATCGCCGTCCACTATAAGCACCTTTGAACCGGCCTGAGCCAAAGCCACCGAAAGATTGGTGGAAAGATTGCTTTTGCCTTCGCCTTGCAAAGAGCTGGTTATAAGTATCGGCGCATTCGGTTCCTGCGCTTTTGCGAAAGCAAGCATCGTCCTAATATTCCTTACGTTTTCCGCCAGCAGGAAATTGCCTTTTTTAAGCATAAAAGCGTATTCCGCTTCGTTCTTTTTAAGTTTTTCTTTGGGAACGAAACCGAGGAACGGCAATTTTAATTTGTTTTCCAAATCTTCGGAATTCTTAACGGTTTGATCAAAAAACTCCATTATAAAAGCGAACAAAACGCCAAAAAGCGCGCCGGCGCAAAGCCCTATGGCAAGATTAAGCAGCTTTCTGGGGCGGATAGGCTTTTCCGGCATGACGGCATTATCCACTATGCGTATATTATTGCCGGAAAACTGCCCTGAAAGTTCAATCTTAATACTTTGAACTAGCCTTTGCGTTTCCAACGCAATTTTATTTTGTACCGCGGAAAGCTGCCTTTTTACAGAGATGACTTCCGGGTGGACGGCCGTGTACTTGGAAGAAAGCTCGGCCTGTTTGTTTAACAGTTCGGTTTCCTGCAGTTTAAGGCTTTTTATAAAGTCGCTGTTTACCACTTGCGGCATGGAGTTTAAAAGTTCCTGCTCGCCTTTGCTGCGCTGGGTGCTTTCCAAAGCTTTTATTACGTCTTGGCCCATTGAAATGCGGTTGCTGATGTTTTCCGCCACGAAAGTCTGCGCAATATTGTTGACGATTTCCGTCGCAAGGGCGGGATCGTAACTGGTGACAGAAAGGTTTACCAAACGGGAGCGGGCTATCGGCGATACGTCTATGGCCTTCGTCAGTTTTTTAAGGCCGGAAGGGTTTTCAAATTCCTCATATTGGCCTAAATTCATTTGGTTATATACCTTCTGCAGAAGATTGCGGCTTTCAAGCAGTTTGTACTGAGTGCGGTAATAGTCTTCCTCGGCGGTGAAAGACGTATATGGGCTTGTTTCCAGCTTGCCGGCGTTTTCCTGATTTATCATCATAAGGGCCGTGGCTTTGTAA
>NZ_CALGEO010000164.1:0-5274 GCF_937881865.1 Candidatus Proelusimicrobium excrementi | reverse complement strand
AAGCAAAACGCGGCGCGCCAACAGATACATTGTATAACTTTATTTCCGCCGGGGCAATATAAATAATATATATTCGGGCGTACCTTTTTATGATTGCCTTTTATGGCCGCTTTCAAGAAGTTTCGCTTTCCAGATTTTTTGCTAAAATGTATCTATGAACATTCAACGCAAACTATGGAAGTGCCGCCCGCTTTGTCTGGCTTGGGAAAGCCTTAGATACTGCTGGCATAAAACCTTGGGCGGTTTTATCCGCAAGCCTTATTGTATTTGGTACAGCTTCGGCAAACCGTGCCAAGCTTGCAAAAAAGAGTATTTGCCGATTAACGCGGATTGGTACAGGCTCCCGCGCCCTTTGTACATACACGAACACGTTTTTTACAATATAGACAATGCCCTTAAGGCCGATCCAAACCTTAAAGGTTTGGCTTTGATATTTTTTATGGGAATAGGCGATTATCTTTATACTACGCCTATGCTGGCCGCATTAAAAGCCAAATATCCCAAGCTTAAATTTTACGGATATGTTTCAAAACATTTTGACAGAAACAACTCCCCGATAGTCGCTTCCATGCTGGAAACTAACCCAGCTTTTGAAAAGGTTTTTACTTTTGACGGTTATCGCAACCCCGTTATTTGGAAGAATTACAACTACGAGGACGCTTTTAAAAATATCCCTGAAGGTTTCTTGGCCGTGCCGGTTTATTATGAGTACGGCGTTGACATCCCGCACAGGGTAAAAAGTCTGTTTAAAACTTTTCAGCTTCCGCTCCCCTCCGGGAGTGAAACTCCGCGCCCGGTGTTTTATTTCCCTACGGAGCCGGCGCCTCAGGTTAAAAAGACTTTTGCGGAAATTAATTCCCTTGCCAAGAAGCGCAAGGCCGTGGTGTTTTTGCAGCTGGATTCCCGCGGTTCCGCTTATACTTATCCGCACCGTGACGATTTAATCCGCAGGCTTTTGAGGGAGGGGTACTTCGTCCTTTCCGTTACGCCTTCGGCGGTCGTGGACGAAGACTTTAAATTGCTGGATATAAAAAAGTTCTCTTTCAACGAAACCTGCCACCTGCTTGATTTGATTAAAAAGGAACATAAACTTTACATAATAGCTTTAAATTCCGTATTTTGGGCGGCTTCCGCAGGGTTGGACGTCCCGAATTTGGGTTTGCAGCACTGGATAGACAAAAAAGTGCATAATCTTTGGTATCCCAATATAACCGTTGTTACGGACTATATTTATAAAAAGCTTCCGAAAAACAAAATGATAACGGCAAAGGAAAGCGATTATAGGCGGCACAATAAAAAAATAATTGATTATAAGCCGGAATTTATAATCAAATGTTTTGACAGAATGCTCGCAAAACTGGAAGAAAAACCTTCCTGCAAAGCAGATTAGAACTTTGCGCTTAAAATCATTTAAAAAGCCCCGCGGTTTTGTTAACGGCGGGGCTTTCGGTTTAATATTTATTGTAGGAAATAATATCTTTAAACTGTTTTCTCGGGCGTGGGGAGGGGGCTTCGTCCGGCAGGCCCACGGCGATAAGAATTTCGCATTTAACGCCGAAAGGCAGTTTTAAAAATTTTTTCGCTTTTTTAGGGTCAAACCAGCCTATCCAGCAGGTGCCCAAACCCAGTTCCTGCGCTTTTAACACGATGTGTTCCGCGGCTATGCCTTGGTCTATAAGATAATATTTGGTTCCGCTGATAATTTGCCCGACGCCGGTTTCAAGATTGCCGCCGGCTTTGGCGCATACGGCTATTAAGACCGGCGCGTTGAGGCCTATGCGTTTGCATGTTTTATAAAGGCCGGTAAAAACGCTTTCGCAAAACTCGTTTTTAATTTTTTCATCGTCAAGAATAACGTAGCGGCACGGCTGGGAATTGCACGCGCTGGGGGCCAAACGCGCGGCTTCAACGCATTTTTCTATAAGCTCCCGGCTTACCGGTTCGGCCTTAAATTTCCTTATGCTTCTTCTGTTTTGAATTATCTCGTCCAAAGTCATAAAAATCCTTCCGTTTAAAATTTCCGCTGCGGCTTAAATTCCCGACGTTGCGGGCTTATTTACTTTATTTTAACAAAATTAGTACAATGAAAGTGAAATAAAACTTATGGAGGCAAATTTTATATGACAGTTTCCTATAAAGAACTTGGTTTTGTGAACACCAAAGAAATGTTCGCCAAAGCCATGAAAGAAGGTTATGCCGTACCGGCTTACAACTTTAACAATATGGAGCAGCTTCAAGCCATTATTACCGCCTGCACGGAATCACGCTCCCCGGTAATTTTGCAGGTATCCAAAGGCGCCAGAAATTATGCCGACGCCACCTTGCTCCGCTGGATGGGCCGCGGCGCCATTGAAATGATGAAAAAAATGGGCGACGCCGTACCGGTAGCTCTTCACTTAGACCACGGCGACAGCTTTGAACTCTGCAAAGACTGCATCGATTCAGGTTTCTCTTCCGTAATGATTGACGGTTCCCATTTGCCTTATGAAGAAAATATCGCCTTAACCAAAAAAGTAGTGGAATACGCTCATCAGTTTGACGTTACCGTCGAAGGCGAACTCGGCGTTTTGGCCGGTATCGAAGACGAAGTTTCCGCAGAGAACCACACCTATACCGATCCCGCCCAGGTTGAAGATTTCGTAAAGAGAACCGGCGTTGACTCCTTGGCGATTTCAATCGGAACCAGCCACGGCGCTTATAAATTTAAAGTGAAACCCGGCGAAAGCGTACCGCCTTTGCGCTTTGACATTTTGGCCGAAGTCGAAAAACGCTTGCCCGGCTTCCCTATCGTATTGCACGGCGCTTCCAGCGTAGACCAGAAAGCCGTCGCCACGATCAACAAATACGGCGGCAAACTTGATAACGCCGTCGGCGTACCTGAAGAGCAGCTCAGAAAAGCCGCCAAGAGCGCCGTCTGCAAAATCAACGTAGATTCCGACGGCAGGCTCGTAATGACGGCCGCCATTAGGAAAGTCTTTGCGGAAAAACCGGCCGAATTTGACCCGCGCAAATACTTGGGCCCGGCCAGGACCGACCTTATCGCCATGTACAAAGAGAAAAACGAAAAGGTTTTAGGCTCCGCAGGCAGATATTAATTTGCAGTGTAAAAGCCCCGCTTCGGCGGGGCTTTTTTATTGCCGTTTTACAAATCGGCCCGGATTTTGCCCCGGGCGTTTTCATCTCTTTAAGCATAAAAAACGCTCCTTTCGGGAGCGTTTTGGTTTGTAAAGGATTTTCGCCGGATAATTTATTTGGCTTTTTTGAAGTATTTGTAAATCCCGGCGGCCAAAGCCGCGCCGATAAGCGGGGCGACTATAAAAACCCAAACTTGGGCCAAAGCTTCTCCGCCAAGCACCAAAGCGGGGCCGAAGCTCCTTGCTGGGTTAACGGAAGTTCCCGTTAAGGGTATGCCCATTATGTGTACGAAGGTCAGCGTAAGGCCGATAATCAAGCCGGCTATTACGCCAGTTTTTTCTCCGTCGGTAGCGCCGAGCACCGTAAGGACGAATACCATTGTTAATATGATTTCGGTAAGCAATGCTCCCCATACGTTTAAGCCGACGGCGGAGGCGTCACCGTAGCCGTTTGCGCCCAAGCCGGTAGCCGTTATGGAAGTGAAATCGCTCATGGAAATCAACGCCGCCAAAAGCAAAGCCGCTATAATGGCGCCTATTACTTGCGCGACGATATAACCCGCCAAATCTTTGCCGTTCATTCTGCCGGTAAGGTATACGCCCAGCGAAACAGCCGGGTTAATATGGCAGCCCGAAACATTGCCGATTGCATAAGCCATAGCCACTATCGAAAGGCCGAAAGCAAAAGCTATGCCCAAATTGCCAAGGTCCACGCCGGCTATCGCGGCCGAACCGCAGCCGAAAAACGTAAGCACGAAAGTGCCTAAGAGTTCCGCTAAATATTTCTTCATAATAATCCTCCGTTGAGTTTATATATATTTTATTTTATAAAAAATCAAAAGCTTGGCGCATAGGCCATAAGCCCTATTTTGGGGTGGGTCCTTTTTCTCTTGTAAAACGCCGGAAGTAAAAACTATAATTTAAATATATTCTATAGGAGAAAAATAATGTCGATTAAAAAAATTGCAGCGATTTTCGGTTTTGCGCTTTTGACGCCTTTTGTTTTCGCTTCGGAGCTGGATTCTTTCTTGGAACAGAACGGAGAGAAAGCTTCGACGGTCGGTTCGGCGATAAATGCGGCGATGTCATCAGCGGTCGGTTCCAACAGGGGCGGATATAAATACAATTATACTCCGATGGTTTTTGAACTTACTACCACTCATCACAGAACTATTTATGTTCTTAACGGTGTCGGCGAAAAAGTAAATATAAGTTATAAAGACGATGGCCTTTGGGGCGAAGGCGCGGGGTATTTTGAAGCCAAATGTTACGGCACTTTGCTTAATAAAGATTATATGCTTACGCATAAGAGCTGTTTGGAACTCCCTGACATGGACTATAATGACCCTGACGTACTTGGGGAACCTTGGCTTGAGTGGGAGCCTGTCAGCATGAAATTTAAAAAAGACGGCCGCGAACTTTACTTCAATATGAAGCATATCGGCAACAATTATTGGATTGACCAAAAGAGCGGCGCGGCTTTGGTAAAAATAAGCAATTTGTGCCTGCAGAAACACGCCACTTCCGCCAGCAATGTTTGCGTAGCTTTTTGGGAGTGGGCGACTAGCTCCGAAGGGGAAAAGTTCAGCATAAAAAACAACTACGGCACTGTAATTTTATCCAATATAAACGCCAATGATAATGTACAGGATTCTTTCTTGGGCAGAGCGTTCTTTACACCCGATGGCGCAGATAAAACGGTTGCTTCGGTAAAGAAAGGTGTTCTTACCCTCAAAGGTTCAGCTAAAAAGACTTTCCTTGGCGAACCTGTTTTCCACAGAGCAAACGGAAATACTAATGTGTTGGTCGGCATAAAGAGGGCCAGTGAATCTGTTGAAAAGACTATTTCATACACAAAAACCAACGACTACGCTTTATTCTCTTCCGATTTTACTAAGCTTATCAAGAACAATGTTAAAACCGACGGAATCAGATTGACTAAGGATTTGAAAGCGCAGACTTCGCTTTAAGTGGTTTTGTGGATTTGTATAGCCCCGGGATTAGTTTGGTCCGGGGCTTTTTGTTGTTATGATATCGGCCTAAATTGCGTTTTCGTATACTTTTACTCGGTCTATCTTTCTTGTTCTTGCGGCTAGCAATTTAGGTTAAGCAAAGCCTTATACTGCACCTTGCGCCGCTC
>NZ_CALGEO010000163.1:0-10308 GCF_937881865.1 Candidatus Proelusimicrobium excrementi | reverse complement strand
TACATCATCAATTTTATTGCCGCTGAGGATACGTTTATAATGATTATAAACAGCCACACTCAAAGCAATTTTGGCATCATCCTGGCCGATTACATAATCACTCAGAATATCGGAAATTTCTTTAGAACTTTTCTTAAGCTTTCGGCAGTTTATCCAAACCAAGTAGGTTCCTTCAAGCGGAGTTACCGGGAAATCCGGCATTTCCTTTTCAAAGAATGATTTTAACGTTAAATAGTTTTCGTTAAGATAGGAGTTTAACTCTTCCAGCCAGTCGGCGCATTCATTGTATGCGGCGATAAGCGCGTCTATCCCGAAAGGCCCTATTAAAGCCGTTTCGTTGATATGCAAAGCTTTTTCTATTTTAGTGCGGATTTCTTTGTCCGCGCAGAAGATATTTGCCGTCTGCAGCCCGGCCAAATTAAAAGCTTTGCTTGGGGACGTGCATGTAATTGAATTAAGTAAAAAATCTTTATTTAAAGATGCGAAAGGCGTATAAACAAAGCCGGGGCGGATGAGTTCGCAGTGAATTTCGTCCGCAACGACGGCAATATTGTTTTTAAGGCAAATTTTCCCTATATGTTCGAGTTCCTCTTTGCTCCATACTCTGCCGGCCGGATTATGCGGGTTGCATAAAATCATGACTTTTGCGCGCGGATCTTCGGCTTTTTTTTGCAAATCTTCAAAGTCGATACGGTAAGAGCCGTTTTCGTAAATCAAAGGGTTTTCCAGCGTTTGGCAGGAGTTGTTTTCAACTGCGGAGAAAAAGCAGTTGTATACCGGCGTTTGGATGATAACTTTATCTTCCGGCCGGCAAAGGGCTTTTATTATCGCGGAAAGCGCGGACACCACGCCGGTAGTCGGCAATATCCAACCCGGCTGAACTTGCAGTCCGTGCCTGTTTTTAAACCATCGGCAGGAGGCTTCATAGTATCCGGCCGGCGGCAAAGCGTAACCGAAAACGCCGTGCTCCGCCCTTGCTTTTAAAGCTTTTATAATGGGCGGCGCGGCTTTAAAATCCATATCGGCCACCCAAAGGGGTATCATGTCGTCGTCGGAAGTAAAATCCCACTTTACCGACGCGGTTGAACGTCTTGGTATAATTTTGTCAAAATCATATTTCATTCAGCCCTCCGAGGGGCCGATATTTGAATTGAATTTAAGCCCCGGATTATATTTTACAAAAAGAACTCGTGCCTGCCGGAACATTTAGAGAGTTTCCTTTCCAAAACTTTCAGCATGATTTTAGCTTTCAGAGAATGCAGTCCCCTTGCGCGTTTTGGGCAGGCTTGGGTGCATGCCATGCAGGAAATGCATCTTAATGCGTCGGTGTACTTTGGGGATTCGGCGTCTATTGCGCCCGCCGGGCAAATTTGGAAGCAAGTTCTGCATTTGCTGCATTTTTCATTGCCTTCGGGGCGAAAGGGTACTTTCTCATAAGGCTTGAAAGGATAATGCCCTTTTACGAAAAAATCCCGCGCCAAGGCCGCTTCGTCGGCTAATTTGGCTTTAGTTTTCTCTATAAACTCGCCCAAAGAAGCTATATCTTTTTCATTCGGTCTGCCGGTTGAAATTTTTGGGAAAAACGCCAGCGGAACAGTAAAGGCGGCCGCCGCAAAAGGCTTAAAGCCTCTTTCAAAGGCCGATTTTTTAAGTTCCAAAAGGGCGTCGTCATAACCCGTGTTGCCGTGTATTATAAAAAGCAGAGCTTTTGCCCCGTTTCCGGAAAGATTGCCCAGCAAGCCGTTGTCTACCCGCGGCATTCTGCCGAAGTACGCCGGCGAGCCGATAATTACCAAATCATCTTCGTTAAAGGAGGTCTTGTTGACTCTTTTGTCGAAGTCGGTAAGATCCATCTCTTTAAAATTTTCGCTGAACATTTTTGCGGCGCAGCGGACGTAGAACTTTGTTGCGCCTATCGGGCTGAAATAAACGGCGTACACATTTTTGTATGGCATAAACCTGTTACCTTTCTAATTGATTTTTATTAATCGCAGCCGTATATTTTTGCATAAATATTCTATCAAAAAAGCAATGGCATTTTAGAATGATTTTTATTCGTTAAGTATAATATATCCCTTAAAATGGGGTAAAATATGGATAAATTTTTAGTCAAAAGTATAAAACCGCCGTGCGCGGAACGGGCGTTTTAAAGCTTTGCGGGGATAAATTTTGCATTTCCTTTTAAATTGCTATAATCATAATAAATGATATATGGAGATGGCATAATGTATAATTTTAATCCTTGGCATCACGTTTCCCCGGGCGATAAGGAAACCCTGCCCGATATCGTCAACGGCGTAATTGAAATCCCCAAAGGCACCCGCGCCAAATACGAGCTTGACAAAGAAAGCGGTATGCTCAGGTTGGACAGGGTTTTGTATTCCTCGGTTTATTATCCGGCCAATTACGGTTTTATTCCAAGAACTTACGGCGCGGACAAAGACCCTTTGGATATTTTGATACTTTCCCAGGCGGAAGTGGTGCCGATGTGCATAGTGCCGGCGCGTATTATAGGCGTTATGCGAATGCTTGACAACGGCGAAGCCGACGATAAAATCATCGCGGTGGCCAAGGGCGATCCTAACGTCAGCCACTATACCAATATTTCCGAACTGCCGGATCATTTGGTTTCGGAAACGTTGAGCTTCTTTGAAGATTACAAAAAACTGGAAAATAAAACCGTGGTCGTGGAAAAGATATTTGATAAGAACACCGCTGTGAAAATCCTTCAGGAGGCTTTTATCGCTTATGAGGAAAAATTCGTAAATTACAGCAATTTTTCCAAATGCTGCGATAAATAATTTCTTGTGTGTTTGATTTTAAGAGCCCGCTTCATGCGGGCTTTTTTGCGGCCAAATAAAAGTTAGCAATCCCACAGACTTTTCAAAATTTTTTCTCCTAAATTCTTAGGTTTTAACGCCGTGAAACAGAGCATAACAAAATCTTGTCTTTTGCTTAACCGTTGACTTGGAGCCAACTCCATGGTTTATAATATTTACGATGTTTTATAGGCGCATTTCGCGCCGCGGATTTATATATAAAGAAGAATCAATTATGACTGTTTATAAAAATCTTTCTTTAGGTTCCGAAAGGGCCTTGTATGCTATAAAGGACGCCGAGGTGAAAATTGCGTTTTCGCCGGGGCGGAAGACGGATAATCCGCATTAAAGGAGTGCAGAAACGTAAAAGTCAAGAACAGCGTTTTTGAACTTCGTTATCCTTTGTGGCATTTAAAAGGCGGCCTTATTGAAGATTGTAAAATGACGGAAAACTGCCGCGCGGCTTAAAACGCTTGGCGTTTTTTCCCGTTAATAAAGTTGTAGGGGAAAGGGGCTATTGCTGTTTTTTGCCGCCGAAATAGGGTTTGGCCAAGCCGGCTTTAAATAAGGCTGAGGCCAAGTCTTCCCCGTCGGACGTAACGTCGCAGAGCAGGCGGAAATATTTATCGCGCCCGCATTTTAAAAGATCCACTTGGCCGGCTTCAAGAAAGTTCTTTGTAAATTCCTTGGCTTTAAGTGCCGCTTGGCGTTTTTGCGAGTTTTTACTTTTTAGTTCCGGCGTATCAATGCCGCGCACGCGAACGGAAATATCTTTGCAAAAAACTTCGTCTGCGCAGGGTAAATCCACGGTAAAAGTATCTCCGTCTATAATGCGGGATAGTTTGACGTTTGCAAATGCGGAATAAGCCCGCCCGGCGTTAAGCGGCCCGGTTAGGTAAATTAATGACAACAAAACTAATATAAAATTACTATACCGCATAAACTAAGTATAATAAATTTATATTATTTTTTAAATATAGGTTTTAACCGTTAAGTCTTTTATAGCGGACGAACGATAAAAAATCCCCCGCAGTAACCCGGGGGATTTTTTGTAATTCTTGGTTTAATTTAGCCGTTTATTTGTTGTTATGATGACAGTGATGATGTCCTTCATCGTTATGCCCGTGGCAATGATGATGTTCTCCGCCGCAAGGGTTTTCCCCTTTGGTAATATTGCCGTCCAAATACTGGCGGACGACGGCTTCTATTTCAATTTCGGGGCAGCCGGTTATCACTTGTACACCGTTTTGTTGGAAAATTTGCATCGGCCTGTTGCCCATGCCGCCGGCAAGAACTATATTGGCTCCTTGGGCGGATATCCAGTTTGCGCTTTGGCAGGAAATGCCCTCTTCGGGGATTTTGTTTTCAATATTAATTATGCTTTTTGTTTCTTTATCTGCTTCTACAAAAGAAAAATATTCACAATTACCGAAATGTCCGCATAATTTGTTGTTGGCTGAAGGAATTACAATTTTCATAATTTTTTCTCCGTTTAATTTATCAATATTATTTTGTAAGATAATCGCACTTTCCAAAGCTTCGGTTTCCGTAATATTATGTTTTTCCGAATAGGCCCGTAATATTTTTAAAACGTCTTCGTTGATACGTCTGTTGAAAGGGACTTTCCGCTTGCAGGTTCTTTTCCTGCCGGCGCAGGCGCGTCTGCCTCCCCAGCATTTATTTACTTGGCGGCGGTTATCTTTATTGTTCATAATCTGATTATACAATATGCGTCTTGATAATGACAATACATAATCAAGATTGTTTTTAGCATTCATTTATAATATCGTCTTTCGGAACTTATAATAAAAGCAGTTTCGGCTTTTTGTAAGCTGTCAAATTAATAAGGAAGAATGGCTTTTTATGGCGGCAATTGAGGCAATATGGGATTCGCCCTGCGTAATTTCCCTGACGGAAAATTCGCCCATATGGGAGTGCGCTTCGCACCCGCCCTCGCGGTTTTTGCCTTTCGCGCTCGTAAGAGTAACGCGCATTTGTCGGTGCGGATCGCGCTCAAACAAAAACATCGCTCCGGGCTTCTCATCCCTACGCAAGGCCAAGCAGTTGGCCTTGCTCCAAATTCCCGTATAAATCAAAATACCCCCGGCAAAAGCCGGGGGTATTTAAATTTATACGGAGAGGGAGGGATTCGAACCCTCGATACCCTTTTGGGGTATACAGTCTTTCCAGGACTGCTCCTTCAACCGCTCGGACACCTCTCCAAAATCTGTACTATGCGCAAGGCAACACTCAACCTTGCCTATAAATTATAGCAAATACGCGCCTTAAAACCAAACTTTAAAATAAAATCCAAATATTTTCAAATACAAAACAAACGACAAAAGCTAAAAATTCTTCAAAAAATACGCTTATAAACCGCCGGGGCTTTAAAGGCCCCGGCAATAAATACGCACTTACTTTAAATACTCTTTAAAAAACGCCGTTATTTTATTGAAAGGTATCTTATCATAATTATCATACAAATCAACATGATTCGCCCCGGGAATAATCAGCAGTTCTTTGTTATCTCCTTTCAATTTCTTAAAAGCGTCCTCGCTGAAATAGCGGCTGTGCGCTTTCTCCCCGTGGATCATAAGCACTGCGTTTTCTATTTCCCCGCTGTAAGCGAGAATCGGCATAGTCATAAAAGAAAGAGCGGAAGACATATTGTCTTTGGCGGCAAAAACAAAAGATGAATTTAAGACTATGGACGACGGCTTTACTGGGAACATTTACGTCGGCTGTCCGGAATCGCAGTCAATCAGATATTTTGCAAAAGCTTTTAAAACGCTGCGCGTAAAATATCCTAAAATATGCTGCCACATATACAGCGGCAACAGAAGGGAAGTAACGGAAAAACTGGATAAAAGCATTTTGGATTTTGCTCTGCTTTCATCGGGCGAAAACAGCGGCAAATACACGTCTATCGAACTGCCGTTTAAAGATTCTTGGGGGCTTGTCATGCCGAGGACATCCCCTCTTGCCAAAAAGAAATATATTTTAACCGAAGAATTGCAAAACATACCTTTGATATGCTCCAGACAATGGATTGAACAAGATATGCATAAATGGTTCGGTAAAAATGCGGATAGACTTAATATCGCCGGAACTTACAATTTGGCCTATAATGCGGCGATATTGGCAAAGGAAGGGCTGGGATACGTTTTAACTTATGACAAGCTTGTAAACACAAGCAAAGGCAGCAAACTTTGTTTTCGCCCGGTAAAAAACGTGCCGGAAGCCAAAATGTACATAATCTGGAAGAAAGATCAAAAATTTTCTCAGGCGGCGGGGCTGATGTTTGCTGAACTAAAAAAACGCTTTCGCTGACTTTGGCATTATACGGCGGCTTTTGCGCCGGGCAAATCCCCCCTGCCCGGTACGGCTAGGCAAAAGCCGCCGGCGCGCCGCGAACCAAACGCAAAGCGCGTTTCCGCCGTTACTGAAAATTATTTTTCTTCATCGTCTTCTTCTACTTCAAAAGTAACTATCTGCCATTCTTCATCGTCAAGCTGGCCTAGCAGGGCTTTAAAAGCGGGCGTTAAATTATCTTCTTTCTTTTTGGACGTTTTTTCTTTCTTCTTGTCCATAATTACCTCACAATTTAAAGATATTCCGATTAAGCCCATAACCTAATACATTTTAATTATACTATAAATAAAATAGATTATTAATTTTTTAACGTATTCTCGCCGCCGGGCTTTTTAATGCGGGAAAGCCGCCTGTAAAAACGCCCGCCGCGCAAATTATTTTAGTAGAATTATTTTATGATGCTTACTGAATTTGACCTAAAAATTTCCGAAGATAATCCTTTCGCGCAAATAATCGGGGTGGATGAAGCCGGGCGCGGCCCTTTGGCCGGGCCGGTAACGGCTGCGGCATGCTATATTCCGCAGGAGCTTTACTCCCACCCTTTAATGGCAAAGATAAATGACAGCAAAAAACTTACCCCCGCCAAACGCGAAAAAATTTTTGACGAACTTATAACCCTGCCCGTGATGTGGCGTACGGGATACGCTTCCGCCGCGGAAATAGACAAACATAATATTTTACAGGCGACTTTTATCGCAATGCGGCGCGCATTGGCGGCTTTTGAAGGCAAAAACGCGCTTGTGCTGGTGGACGGGAACAAACTTATTCCTTTTATTCATCATCCGCAAAAAGCCGTTATCGGCGGCGACGCGCAATCCTTATGCGTAGCCGCGGCCAGCATAATAGCAAAAGTCAGCAGGGACAGATTTATGCAAGTGATTGACGGCAAATTCCCCCTCTATGATTTTGCCGGCCACAAAGGCTACGGCACAAAAAGCCACATAGCTTCCATAAAAGAATACGGCCCCTGCCCCCAGCACAGGATGACTTTTGAGCCGCTTCTTTCCATGTACAACGGGCTTTTCCCGACGGATAAAACCAATGTTTAGCTTTCTGCGCCGCCAAGGCGACAAGGCCGAAGAACGCGCCGCCAAATATCTTAAAGACAAAGGCTATAAAATTTTAAAGCGCAATTATCTCTGCCCTTTGGGCGAGGTGGATATTATCGCCCAAAAAGACGGCGCGATTGTTTTTGTTGAGGTTAAACAACGCTCAAGCGCGGATTTCGGCGGGGCGGCCGCGGCGGTTACAAAAGCAAAACAAAAAAAAGTCGCCAAAGCGGCCGCAAGCTTCCTTAAACAATCAAAAGCGGAGTACTCCTCCCTGATGTTTGATATAATAGCCATAACGGAAGACGAACTTGAGCACATACAAAACGCTTTTGTGCCAAGCGGATTATTTATATAAGGAGAAAGCCATGACACAGCTTCAAACAGTAAAGAAAGCGGCGGCGTACATCAATAAAAAAACTAAAAATTTTAAGCCTGAAACGGCTTTGATAACCGGCAGCGGCCTTGCCAATTCCGTGCCGGCTTTGGATAACAAAATAGTAATACCTTACGCCGAAATACCCGGTTTTTTGAGGAGCACCGTCGCCGGGCACAGCGGCAATTTGATTTTCGGCGAATACAAAGGCAAAAAAATAGCCGTAATGCAGGGGCGCTTCCACTATTATGAAGGCCACCCGATGAAAGACATCGCCATAGCCATACGCACTTTATGGATGCTCGGCGTAAAAAATTTGCTCGTTTCCGCGGCGGTAGGCTCAATAAACGCCAAATTAAAACCGGGCAGCCTCTGCGTACTTAAAGATCACATCAACTTAATGGCCAATAATCCTTTAATCGGCAATTACGACCCGGCCTTTGGCCCCATGTTCTGCGATATGACGGATACTTACGATAAAGAAATCGCGAAGAAGACCCTCGCCATAGCCAAAAAATACAAAATAAACGCTTTGCCGGGCGTATATTTGGCGGTAACCGGCCCCAACTTTGAAACCCCGGCGGAAATACAAGCCTTTAAAAAACTGGGCGCGGACGTAGTCGGTATGTCCACCGTGCCGGAAGTTATTACGGCCAGGCAGCTGGGCCTTAAAATTTGCGGCCTCAGCTGGGTTACAAATTTGGCCAGCGGCATTTCCAAAACGCCTTTAAGCCATAAAGAAACGCTGGAAGAAACTAAAAAGATAGAAGGTAAATTCGCAAAGATTTTGCAGGATTTGCTCGTTAAAATATAAGAATGATTGACAAAGTTAAAAGGCTGGGCAAAGAAACTTTAATCTATGGCACGTCAACCATAGTCGCCCGGCTTTTTAACTTTTTTTTGGTCCCGGTTTACACTTACTATTTGGCTTCAGCCGATTACGGCGTAATAGCGACGGTTTTTGCTTTTATGGCTTTGTTCAATATAATTTACCAATACGGTATGGACCAAGCCTATTTGCGCTTTGCGCAGGAACATAAGGATAAAACCGTATTTTCCACTCCGTTTACGGCCGTATTATTAAGTTCCGCCGCTTTATCCGCCCTTATCTATTTGGCAAGCCCTTACATAGCCTTGGCTTTGGGTATAGGCGCGCAAAACGCTTACCTTATAAAATACTGCTGCTTTATTTTGGCTTTGGACGCGCTTAATATAATCCCTTTTGCAAAATTAAGATTTGAGCACCGCGCATGGCGTTTTGTGGGGATAAGGACGGCTTCCATATTGGTCAACGTAGCCGGGAACCTTTTGGCTTTGGCTCATTTCGGAGCGGGCGTAGACGGCATTTTTATGGCCGGGATTTGGGCTTCTTTAACTTCTTTAGTGCTGCTTCTGCCCGTGATAAAAGAGGATTTTACCTTCCGCTTTGATAAGAAACTCTTTAAAGCCATGTTCGCCTTTTCCTGGCCTTTTATACCCGCCGGCGCGGCGAGCATAATGGTAAACGTGATAGACAAGCCTTTGCTTTCGCACTTGGCGGGGCTGAGCGAAGTCGGCATATATCAGGCCAATTTCAAAATAGGCGTTTTTATGATGCTGGCCGTTTCCATGTTCGACCAAGCCTGGCGGCCATTTTTCATACAGGCATCTTCCAAGCCGGACTGTAAAACTCTGTTTGCGGAAATTTTCACTTATTTCGCCGCGGCGGCAAGCTGGCTGTTTTTGGGTCTGGCCTTCCTTATACCGACGATAATTAAAACAAAATTCCTTGGTTTTAATCTTATACATTCAAATTATTGGTCCGGGATGAACATTATCCCTTTAGTGCTGGCCGGCTATTTGTTTTACGGGTTTTACATCAATTTTATGGTTGCGCCAGTACTAACCAAGAAAACCCGCTCTTTAATGTACATAACCCTTATCGGCGCGGCGGCAAGCATAGTAACGAATATTATTTTGGTGCCGCATATAGGCATAGTCGGCGCGGGCTGGGCCATATTCTCCAGCTATGCCGTAATGGCTTTATGCCTGTTTATCTTCCTGCAGAGAAATTATCCCATAGCTTACCAATACCGTAAACTTTCGCTTATGGCCGCGGCCGTTTTGCTTATGCTTTTGGCCAATATGTTTGCGGCGCAAATGAGCGATGCAAATGCGCTTATTTTAAGGATAATATTACTGGCTTTATATCCCGCGGCTATGTTCCTTATCATCAAAAAAGTAAGAACGGCAAAAGATTTTTAAACATAAACCCCGGCTTGCTTGCGGCAAACCGGGGCGGTTAGTTGAGAGGCTTTTCAGCCTTAAAAATTAAGAGCAATAACAATATACGGGGCCGGCAACCATTATGTAACCGTTTTCGGTTCCGCGGTTTACAATGCCGGTTTTATTTTTTTGTTCACAGCTGCAAGAACCTCTGGGGCTGTCTATCCAAACATAATCGCCGAACTCCTCCGCGATCTCGCTTTCCGTCATAGCAAATACGCCGCCTTCTATTCCGCCCCACTCGCAAGTGGGTTTTACACAAGCCCCCCAAGCCGACCATTGCCCCGTGCTTGTATTGCAGGTGCGTGTTCTGGTTCCGCAAACTTCGCAGGTTTCGGAAGAATTGCCGCTGCATTGGATAACAGTAGGGCAGCTTTTATCCCAATCGCTCCAAGAACCGTTTGAACAGCAGGTTCTTGTTTGAGTA
>NZ_CALGEO010000162.1:0-7309 GCF_937881865.1 Candidatus Proelusimicrobium excrementi | reverse complement strand
GGGCATGGTCGATCCGATAGCCGCCGCGAAAGCCGCCGCTGCGCACGGAATAAAGATATATACGGTTTCCATAGCAAGCGGCGGGGAAGCCGAGATGAAAGTTAACGAAATAAGCATTTTCGGCCCGGTAAGTACGGTCGCCAAGCTGCCGCCGCCTTCGCCGGAGTCGGAAGCGGTTTTGATGCAAATCGCCAAGGAAACGGGCGGCGATTTCTTCCGCGCAAAAAACAACGCCGAACTGCAGAATATTTACGCGCGCATAAATGAACTGGAAAAGACCGAATTTGAAGGAGCCTTAAGGCTTAACTATACCGATAATTACAAACCGGCTTTAACGGCGGCGATATTGCTGCTTATGGCGGCTTTTATAGCGGATAAATTTATATTTATAAAAATACCTTAATATTATGGAACTTTTTAATCAACCTTCAGTATTTATATATATGATATTTGCGGCGGTTTTGCTCGGCGCGCTGTGGTATTTCGGCGCAGCGCGGGCGGAAAAAGCCAGGAAGCTTCTTTTCAGCGCGGAAAATTACGCCAAGCTTGTTCCGCAGGAGCTTAAATTCAGGCGCAGAATAAAAGATATCCTTTTTTTGACGGGTTTGTTTTTCTTCTTCGCGGCTTTGGCCGGGCCCCAATGGGGCAGGCAGAAAATAGACGTCGAAGCTTCCTATTCCCAAGCCGTTATCGCGGTGGACGTTTCGCTTTCCATGCAGGCCGAGGACGTAAAGCCCAACCGTATGGCCGGCGCAAAGACCATGCTTTCCATGCTTATAGACAGTTTTGCGCGGGAACGCGCCGGAATAGTGGCTTTTACTTCCCGCGCTTTTATGCAATGCCCGGTTACAAGCGACGTCGGCGCGCTTAAGAGCTTGGCCCAGGGATTAAACGTCAATATGCTGCCTGTGCCGGGTACGGAACTTGCTCCGGCGGTTAATCTTGCGGCTAAAATGCTTGCGCCTTATCCAGGCAGTAAAGCGGTTGTTCTTATTACCGACGGAGAGGACCATAACCCCAAAGATTTGCAGGCCGCACTGAAAACCGCGCGGGAAAATGACATTAAAATAATAGCCGTCGGCATAGGGAGCGAAGAGGGGGAACTTATCCCCGTGCGCGAAAACGGCGTAAAAACGTATAAAAAAGATAAAGACGGCAAGACCGTGCTGACCAAACTTGACGAGAAGAGCCTTATCGGTTTGGCCTCGGCCACGGGCGGGGTTTATATAAAGTTTTCCGGCGCGCAGCAAACCGCGGAAGAAATATACCGCCAAATGCTTATGCTTGATAAAAGTTCTTCTATGGTCAACGGAAACGTGCTTTACAAAAACAGGTACCAAATACCGCTTTTTATAGGTTTTGTATTGGTGCTGAGCTCTATACTTATTGCTTTAAGAAAGGTAAAATAAAGATATATGCGTTCAGTTTTGTTTTTTTTGCTTTTTGTTTTGTCGGCCGCGCCGCTTTTTGCGGGTGCGGACGCCGATTTGCGCAAAGGCAACAAAGCTTATGACAAGGAAAAATACGGCCAGGCTTTTGAGTTTTACAACAAGGCCGCGGAAGGGGGCTCGCCCGATAAAGGCTTCTATAATTCCGGCGCGGCTCTTTACAGGCTTCAGGATTATGACGCGGCTTTGCAGGCCTATAAAGCCGTGGAAGACGGTTCCGAATTTAAACAAAGTTCTTATTACAATGCGGCCAACGCCTATTACAATATGGGTAACACCGAAGAGGCCGTTAAAAATTTGCGCCGCGCTTTGCTTATGAAAAGGGATGATAAAGAGGCCCTTCATAATCTTCAGTTTGTTTTAAAACAGCAGCAAAACAACAAAAATAAACAGGATAAGAACAATAACCAAGGCGAAAACAATCAGCAGCAGGATAATCAGGATAATTCCGATAAAGAAAATCAAAACGGGAATTCCGGCTCAAGCGGAGAGGACGAGGACCGTCAAAACCGGCCCGAAGAATCCCCTGAACAAAAACAGCTTTCGCCCAATGAAGCCGATAATATTTTGCAGATGAGCAAAGAACATTCTGACAACAGGAAAAAGGATTTTTCCGCTTTGGGTTCAAATACCGTGGAGAAGGATTGGTAATATGCTAAAAAGATTTTTCGTTTTTGTTTTTTTCTTCCTTTTCGCCGCGCTGGGCTTTTGCCAGGTGGATATTGACGTATCCGCCGACAAAACCGATATAGATCTTTCGGAAGAAATCCAGCTTACGATAACGGTAAAATCATCCTCTACGGACGTGGAAGTTACCCAAATGCCTTCTTTGCCTAATTTTAACATTTATTCTTCGGGTCAGAGCCGCAATATCAGCATGATAAACGGCAAAATCAACGCAACCCAGCAATTTAATTATATTTTGATACCGCGCTTTGCCGGCAAATCTTCCATAGACGCTTTTACCGTAACGGTTTCCGGCAAGGACTATTATACGGAACCTATTGAAGTGGAAGTTTCCCGCACGCAAACGGGCAACGCGGAAGCTTCTTTGGTAAAGCAAAACAATTCCGCAAAAAGCTCGTCCGAGGTTAAATTGAAACCAAGTTCGCCTAAGTCGGAGCAGGATACCCCGGCTTTCTTTATGACGGCTTCCGCCGATAAAACTTCCGCTTATATAAACGAGCAGATAAACCTTAAAGTGCGTTTTTATCAATCTCAAAGCACCACCGGCAGCCCGATGTACGACAGACCAAAAATGGAAGGCTTGGTTTTTGAGGAGCTCGGTTCCAAACAGGAATTTGAAGTAATCAACGGCCGCCAATACGTTTATACTCAGTTTGATTTGGCCGTTTTCGGCATTTTACCCGGCAAAGCGACTATAGGCCCCGCCAGCGTGGAATACCGCTCGACCGGGGATATTTTTGATCCGTTTTATTCATTCTTTTCAGCTTCAAAAAGCGACGTAAAAAAGGTATCCAGCAAGGCCATAAACGTAAACATACTGCCGCTTCCCAAAGAGGGCCGCGCAAAAAGTTTTTATAATGCGGTCGGCGGCGGATATTCCATAAAATCATCCGTGGATAACCAAACCCCTCAGGCCGGCGAGCCCGTTACCCTTTCCGTAACGGTAAAGGGCCAGGGCAATATGCGCGCCATAGGGGAGGTGCCCGCGCCGGAACTGGGCAAAAGCTTCAGAGTTTATGAAACCACGTCCTCTTTTACCAGCAAAGCCGTCAACGGCGTTTTGGGGGGAAGTAAAGTTTATAAAACCGTTATCGTTCCCAGGGCTTCCGGAACGTTTACGATTCCGCCCGTGGAATTTACTTATTTTGACGTTAACGATAAAACTTATAAGACGGTTAAGTCAAACGCGATAGATTTGGAAGTCAGCCCGTCCGATTCTTCTTCAGCTGCGCCGATATCGTTCTCTTCCGCGTCCTCGGGAACTTCTTCCGGCGGAGGGGTGGAACAAATAGTTCAGGATATACGTTACATCAAGGAAGGGAAGCCTTCCAAGTTCAGCGGATTCTTAACGGCTTTCGGCGATTTGGGTTCATGGCATTATCTTATTTTTGTACTGCTTGGCTTGGGCGGATTGGGGTATGTTCTTTTAAAAAGCCCTATCCCGGTATTTTCCAAGAAAAAGGCTTTCCTCGGAGCGAAAAAGGCTTTGCTTAAAGCAAAAAGCGTGGCGGAAGTTTCCCAGATACTGACCAAATATATAGAAACGAAACTCGGCCGCCCGATAGGTATAATGTCCATATCCGATTGCGCCGGCAAACTTAATCTCTCCGCTCAGACGGCCTACTCTTTGGAAACGCTCTGGCAAGAATTTGAAATGCTTAAATACGCGCCTTCAAGCGCGCTTAACAGCACCGTGGCGGCGGAAGAAGCCGCCCAAAAAACTTTGGCCGTAGTGCAGGATATTGAAAAGGAGGTAAAATAATGCGTGCGCTTCTTTTGGTTGTGATATTGTTTGCGGCTTTTCCTCTTTTTGCCCAGGAGACCGAAAAAACCGCCTCGGAAAAATATAATTCCGGCGACTATTTGGCCGCGGCCGAAGAATATCAGCTTAAAGCGGAGGCGGAGCCCGATAATCCTTATGTCCTTTACAATTTGGCAAACAGCTATTTTAAATCAGGCGACGGCGACAAAGCTTTGGTTTACTATCTGCGCGCTTTTAAACTGCTGCCGAGGGACGCGGACATCAGGCATAATTTGGCCTTCGCTTTACAGGCTACGGGGCAGAAGCTCGTCCCCGACGGTATGCCCGATACGGTTTTTAATCTTTATAATTATTACTCGTTGGCGGAGCTTAAAGGCCTCAGCGCGCTTTTTGCCTGGCTTTTGGCTTTTTCCGTTTTGGCGTATTTCTTTTTGGGGCGCGGCAAACGCGTAAAACTTCTTTGTTTTGCCGCCGGCGCTTTATTTTTGTTTTTTGCCCTGTGGCTTACGCTGAGATATCCCGCCGGTTCTCAAAGACTGGCGGTGGTTACCGTACCCAGAGCGGAGCTTCGCAGCGGCCCGGGGGAAAACTTCCCCGTGGGGCTAAGCGTGCCGCGCGCGCATTTGCTTGTAATCGCCGATTCCAAAGGCGAATGGGATCACGTTAACATAAAAGATACTGATTCGTCGGGCTGGGTTCTTAAAAAATCCTTGGAGGAAATTTAATTTATGTTTACCAAAAACGAAAGCAATGAACTTATAGAAGTGCTAAAATATGTAGGAGATAACCTCGGCCCGCAGATTAACGAGCTTGCCGTAAAGATAGTGGAATCTTTCAGAAACGGCGGCAAAGTTATTTTAATGGGCAACGGCGGCAGCGCGGGCGACGCCCAGCATATCGCGGCGGAGTTTGTCGGCCGCTATAAAAAAGAAAGACGCTCTTACCCGGCTTTGGCCTTGAACACCAACACTTCCACTATTACCGCCATAGGCAACGATTACGGATACGACGTAACTTTTTCCCGTCAGGTGGAAGGATTTGCAAATAAAGGCGACGTGGTTATCGGTATTTCAACTTCCGGCAACAGCGTAAACGTACATAAGGCAATGGAAGTCGCCAAGCTTAAAGGCTGCTATACCGCGGCTTTTTTGGGCAAAGACGGCGGCACCATTAAAAACGCCGTGGATTTGCCTATTATAGTAAAAAGCAACAATACGCCGCGCATACAGGAATGCCATATCTTTATCGGGCATACTTTATGCGAACTTGTTGAAAAGGAAATTTAATTATGATATTTGCCGTAGGATGCGATCATGCGGGGTATCCCGTAAAAGATTTGGTTACGGGCGCTTTGCGCTCTTTGGGGCATGAAGTTATTGACGAAGGCGTCTTTTCCCGCGAGAGCGCGGACTATCCCGATTACGCCAAAAAAGTGGCTTTGGATATAGAAAACGGCCGCGCGCAGAGGGGCGTTTTGATTTGCGGCAGCGGTATAGGCGTTTGCATAGCCGCGTCCAAATTTAAAGGCGTAAGGCCGGCCATCGCCCATGACGTTTACAGCGCGGCGCAGGGTGTTGAGCACGACGATATGAACGTCCTTTGCCTGGGTGCGCGCGTAATCGGCGATAAGGCCCCGCAGCTTGTGCCGGAACTCGTAAAAGCTTTTGCGCAGGCTTCTTTTTGCAAAGGGGAAGAACGCCACGAAAGAAGAACGGCCAAAGTCGCCGCATTTGAAAAAGAAAATTTTAAATAAATTATTTAAAGAGGTATTATATGCAAGCCAGTTACAATAAGTCAGCTGAAGAAATTATCAATAAAGGTTTAGCCAAACTTGAAAAAGCGGATTTTACCGCCAGGCTTTACAAACATGACGCTACTTTATGGAAAACCGAAGAAGCTCACACAAAAATCATCAACAATTCTCTCGGCTGGACGGAAGTATATAATTGGACTTTGGAAAGACTGCCGGAAATAAAGGCTTTCGCGTCCGAAGTAAAAAACGAATTTAAACACGTTGTTCTTATGGGTATGGGCGGCAGCAGCCTCGCGCCCGAAGTGCTTAGAGTCATTTTCGGCAAAAACGAAGGCTGGCCGGAACTTTTGGTTTTGGACAGCACAAACCCGGATTGGGTTTCCTGCGTAAGGGGCAAAATCGATCCCGCAAAATCTTTATTCATTTTCGCCAGCAAATCCGGCGGCACGGTGGAGCCTTCTTCACAGTTCGCTTACTTTTTTGACGAAGTCGGCAAGGTTAAAGAAAACGCCGGGGAGAACTTTATAGCGATTACCGATCCCGGCACCGGCCTTGAAACCTTAGCGAAAGAAAAGAAATTCAGAAAGATTTTTATCAACAAATCCGATATCGGCGGCAGATTTTCCGCTTTGTCCTTCTTCGGCATGGTTCCCGCAGCGCTTTGCGGCATAGACGTGGAGAAAATTCTCCTTTCCGCCAAAGAAGCCAGCGAAGAATTTAAAAAAGATCCCGCTTCCGCCGCGGCTAAACTCGGCTCTTTAATGGGTTGCGCTTTCGCGGAAGGCAAAGACAAACTTACATTGGTTATGCCCTCCGGCATAAGCGTATTCGGCCTTTGGGTTGAACAGCTTGTCGCGGAATCCACCGGCAAAGAAGATAAAGGCGTAGTGCCCGTAGCCGGGGAGAAACTGCATAAAGATTTCGCCTATAAAAACGACAGGATTTTTGCTTATGTTTCCTGCGATTGCCCCTGCAATAAAGAAATTTGCGCGGAAACCGAAGCTTTGAAAGCCTCGGCCCACCCGTTCTTTGAAGTTAAAATGAAAGACAAATACGCAATCGGTTCAATGTTCCTCTTGTGGGAAGTCGCCACGGCCGCCTGCGGCGCGATTATAGAAATTGATCCTTTCGATCAGCCCAACGTACAGGCCGCAAAGACTATCGCCAAGAATCTTTTAAACGATTTGTCCGCCGGCAAAACCGATCCGCAGACTTATCTTGATATCATCGTTTCCGATAATCTTAAAGGCAAAGTAAATTTGGACACCTTGGGCCGCGATATAGCCCAAACGCTTCAGGGCAACGACTATTTGGCGGTATTGCCCTATATGCACAACTCTGCCGAAAACGACGAACTTTTTACCGCTTTGAGGGATAAACTTTTTACGCAGACCAAACACGCGGTTCTGTTCGGCTACGGCCCCAGATATTTGCATTCCACGGGCCAGCTTCATAAAGGCGACGGCAACAACGGCGTGTTTTTGATTATCTCCGCAGACGCGGAAAATGACGTAAAGATACCCGGCGCGGCTTACGGTTTTAACGATTTGGTAAACGCTCAGGCTTTGGGCGATTTTAAAGCTCTTGCCGAAAAAGGCAGAAGAGTTATAAAAGTACACGTTAAAAAACCGCTTGTGCAAGGGCTTAAGAAATTAGCTT
>NZ_CALGEO010000161.1:0-5656 GCF_937881865.1 Candidatus Proelusimicrobium excrementi | reverse complement strand
ACTGTTTTCGCTTTTTAACAAAACACCCCGACGTACTACACGGCGCAAACAATGGCAAAAAAGTTATGGAACTATTTTACGACCGGATAAGTTTATATATTGAGTATAAAGAAGAACTTATTTGTTAAGTAACTTATGCGATAATGATAATTTTTTAAGAGTTGAAAAACTACAGACCGAAAGTATAGAATTTAACACGAACAAACAACGTGAGAGAATTTAAGAAGCGTGATTTTTTAGTTTTGAGATGTATTTTGATTTTATTTACCGTAAGCTATACTAAGCATGATGCGCCCATAGGGCGCGCAGTATGCGAAACGGTAAAAAAATCAAAATACGCTCAAAAATAGAAAATTGTTAGCAGAAAGGACTTGGCACCACGCGAGTAAGTAAAAAATCAAAATCACAGGTGCAGCAAGGATTTGTAGGAAGATTTAATCCTCTCCCCGCCATTCAAAAAGCCCAGTTCGCAAACAAAAGCGCACAATTTAACTTCAGCACCCAAACGACGGACCAGTTCTATCGCCGCGTTTGCGGTGCCGCCCGTCGCCAAAAGATCATCAACAATAACTACTTTATCGGCGGAGGTAAGGGCGTCTTCATGCATTTCAATAGTGTCCGTGCCGTATTCCAACGCAAAAGAAGCGGAAATCGTTTTATACGGAAGCTTGCCTTTTTTGCGTGCCGGAATAAAACCCACACCCAAAGCGTACGCCAAAGCCGCGCCAAAAATAAATCCCCTCGATTCTATCCCTACAACCTTGGTTATTTCTTTACCCTTGCAGGATTCGGCAAGGCCGTATATAACTTTTGCAAATAAGGCGGAATCAGCCAATACAGGCGTTATATCCTTAAATATAATGCCCGGTTTTGGAAAATCCGGGATATCGCGCAAAGCTTTTATTAAATCGGTGTTATCGTTCATTTTCTTTTTCCTTTTTTAACTGCTTTTTTCGATGTTTTCACGGTGGGAGCTTTGGATTTACTCTTGCCGGCGGAAGATTTTTTGGCGGTCTTTTTTACCTCGGCTGTTATTTTCATCAATTTCGTCGCCTGAGGGCTGTAAACCGAAATTTCATCGCCCAAAATATTCGTTTTGGCTTTTATGTCCATTCCGGGATGAATTTTTTTGGTTTTATGGTTCATTTCGGAAAATTCAAACAGGCCGAGTTCTTCCGCTTTTTTGCGGACGTTTCTTACAGCGCGTTCTTCTATTTGGCGGACTCTCTCGCGCGATATGCCCATACGTTGGGAAACTTCGGCCAAAGTCAAAGGTTCTTCCGAATCTATGCCGTAACGCATTATAAGAATTTCTTTATCGCGCGGATTAATGCCTTCCAAAATACCCAAAAGTTCTTTGTTGGCGGCGGCATTGGTAACCAAATCGTCGGGATTGCCTTTGCCGTAATCGGTTATTGTATCTTCAAGCGTCATATCCTCTTCTTCGCTTAAAGCCGTGGAAAGAGAATCAACGCTGTAGGCTGCGCTTAAAGTATCCAAAATGGAGCGGACTTGCCTGGCGGAAATATTCATCTCCGAAGCCATTTCCTTAAGGCTGGGCTCGCGGCCCAATCTCTCTTTAAGTTTATCCCAGGTTTTGCCCCACAGGCGCATATTATCCCAAGCGTGGGAAGGTATTTTGATAGTGCCGCTTTGCTCTTCAACGGCGCGGCGAATATATTGCTCTATCCAGTGTATGGCATAAGTAGAAAAACGAAATCCCCTCGACGGATCAAATTTGTCTATAGCCTGCAGAAGGCCCAAATTGCCTTCTTCAACCAAATCCATAAGATCCATGCCGCCGCGGGCAAATCTCTTCGCTGTGGGAATGACAAGCCTTAAGTGCATTTGGACAAGTTTCTCCCGGGCGTCTTTATCCCCGGCTTTGGCCTGTTTCCAAAGCGCGCCTTCCTGTTCCCTGTCTATATCTTTGACTAGAGAACTTATATTTTTAAAATATTCGTTTGTAGAATCTACGCCTTTTTCTTCCATATTTACATAATACTACATATTTAGATTTATTGTAATATCCGCCCGCCTAAAAAACTTTGGCCGGACGCCGCCTGACAAAGACAAGCCGGTTTCATATTTTATATAATATATTCATAACTTAAAAGGACTACAACCAAGTTCCGGCTTGGTTTTTTTATTTTAATTATGGAAGAATTAAACAGCACCTCAAAACCCATTAAACCCAATTACAAAGCTTTGGCTCCGCTTATTGTTTTTCTCGTTTCCTATTTGGCCGTTTCTATAATCGCCGGGGATTTTTACAAAATGCCTATTACGGTGGCTTTTCTGCTGGCTTCGTCGGTAGGCGCGGCGATGATAAAAGGCGGAAACCTTCAGCATAAAATAGAAGTTTTCTGCCAAGGAGCGGCCAACGGCAACGTCCTTTTTATGGTGTTGATTTTTATAATGGCGGGCGCATTTGCGCAGACGACAAAAGATATGGGTTCCGTGGACGCTACGGTGAATTTGACGCTTTCGCTCCTGCCGCCGGCTTTACTTGCGCCCGGGCTGTTTTTAGCGGCTTGCTTTGTGTCGGTTTCCGTGGGGACTTCCGTAGGGACGATAGTCGCGCTGGTGCCGGTCGCCGCGGGTATAGCCGCAAAAACCGGGCTTAACCCCGCATTGATGACTGCCGTCATAGTAAGCGGAGCGATGTTCGGCGATAATCTTTCATTCATATCCGATACAACCATAGCCGCAACCAGAACGCAGGGATGCAAAATGTCGGATAAATTTAAAACCAATTTCCTCATAGTTATGCCTTTTGCCGTGATAACGGCGGTGCTTTATTATTTTTCTGCAAACGCTTCAGGCCTGCCTTATGATCCTCAAAAAGTAGAGTGGTTTAAAGTTCTGCCGTATGTGGCGGTTTTGGGCGCGGCGGTATCCGGCGTAAACGTTATACTGGTGCTTGCCGGAGGGACAATACTTGCCGGCCTTACCGGCATTTTGACTTCTTCCTTCGGGATATGGGGCTGGACGGAAGCCATGGGCAAAGGCATAGTAGGCATGGGGGAGCTTATCATAGTTACGCTTTTGGCCGGAGGAATGCTTGAAACAATCCGCATAAACGGCGGTATGGCTTGGATTATTGAAAAACTTACCAAAAATATTAAAACCAAAAGCGGTGCGGAGCTGAGCATAGCCGCATTAGTCAGTTTTGCAAACCTGTGTACGGCAAATAATACAATAGCTTTGTTAATGTCCGGCCCGATAGCGAAAGATATAGCGGCCAACTTTAAAATACCCGCCAGCAGAACGGCCAGCATACTGGATATATTCTCCTGCTTTGTGCAGGGTTTGATACCTTATGGCGCGCAGCTTTTAATGGCCGCCGCGCTGGCTTCCCTTACGCCGATAGAAATTATGAAATATCTCTACTATCCGATATTGCTCGGCTTGGGCACATTGGTGGCGATATGGCTGGGATACCCGCAGAAAATAAGATCCATTTTTAAAAAATAAATTTACGGCGCGCTGGCGTATTTTGTGTTCGCGCGTATTTTACTTATCGTATTTACGCAAGTACCATTTGACGGTTTGCTCCAAGGCGGAATCAAAAGAGGTTCGCGCGCTCCAGCCCAAATCTTTTTTCAGTTTTGAGGAATCGACGGAATACCGCCTGTCGTGGCCGGGCCTGTCTTCCACAAAAGATATTAATTTGGAATAATCTTCCGCGGACGGGCGCAGCTTGTTCAGCATGGCGCAAATGCGTTTGGCCAAAGTAAGATTATCAAGCTCCGTACCACCGCCTATATTATAAGTTTCGCCGGGGGAGGAAAGGCGGAAAATCAAATCAAGAGCTTCGCAATGGTCCTTTACGTAAAGCCAATCGCGAATATTGCCGCCGTCGCCGTAA
This sequence comes from Candidatus Proelusimicrobium excrementi, assembly GCF_937881865.1. Lineage (NCBI taxonomy): Bacteria > Pseudomonadati > Elusimicrobiota > Elusimicrobia > Elusimicrobiales > Elusimicrobiaceae > Candidatus Proelusimicrobium > Candidatus Proelusimicrobium excrementi. The sequence goes on along the minus strand of NZ_CALGEO010000161.1, from coordinate 1,785 downwards.
ATCGGTATATTTTTACCGCTTAAAGCACATCTTATGACGGTTGGGATGAACTTTTCCCCATGCTGGCAAGGACCGAAATTGTTTGAACAGTTGCTAATCGTTACGTTAAGGCCGAAAGTTTTTATATAAGCGCGGGCGAGCAAATCGGCCGAAGCTTTGCTTGCGCTGTAAGGTGAATTAGGTTTTATGGGAGAACTTTCCGTAAAGCGGCCTGTTTCGGCCGATCCGTAAACCTCGTCTGTGGAAACCAAATGAAAGCGCGCACCCTCATGGCCGGCCCTGACTTTAAAAGGCCCCTCATGCCAAGCTTGATAAGCACACGAAAGCAAATTGAATGTTCCCTCTATATTGGTTTTGACAAATTCCCGCGGCTCTTTTATGGAATTATCAACATGAGAGCACGCCGCCAAATGAAATATCCCGTCAACGGAATAGGTTTTAAAAATTTCCGGGATAAGTTTTTCGTCGCGAATATCGCCTTTTATAAAGACGTAATTAGGGCGGGAAGAAACATCTTTTAAATTTTCCAAATCGGCGGCGTAAGTCAGTTTGTCCAAATTGATTATACGGCAGGCGGGATATTTTTCCGTCAGGAAAGAAATTAAATTTGACCCGATAAAACCCGCACCGCCGGTTACAAGAATATTTTTAAATTGTTTGTTCATATTTAAAAAGAGGATTTTTTATATACTCGCTAAAAGGTCCCCAGCCCAAATCTTTGGGGATGAGTTTGGGGGACTCTCCGCCCAAAGACCAGTCAATATTTAAAGCGGGATCGTCAAACCTGAAGCCGCATTCGGAGGACGGTTCGTAAAAATTATCACATTTGTAGGCCAAACGAGCGTTTGAACTTAAAACGTGAAAACCGTGCGCAAAACCGCGCGGAACAAAAAGCATATTCATATTCTGCGCGCTTAAAACAATCTTTTTATACCGCCCGAAAGTTGCCCCGCCGAAGCGTAAATCCAATATAACGTCTTCAACTTCCCCCTCCAAAACACGTATAAGCTTGGCTTGAGCGTGAGGAGGCTTTTGAAAGTGCAGTCCGCGCAATACTCCGCCCGCGGACAACGATTCGTTGTCCTGAACGAAATCGGCATTAATGCCCAAAGCGGCGAAAGTTTTTTTATTGTAGCTTTCAAAAAAACAGCCGCGGCAGTCTTCAAAAACTTTCGGCTTTAAAAGCTTGGCTCCGTTTAAAAACTCTTCGGCTATTTCCATAAGCCCTCCGCGTCGCGGTTTAAAAGATAATCCCCGTAAGGAGTGCCCTTCATTTTAAACGCGCGCTTTAAAAGCGTTTCGCGGTCTATCCAGCCGTTTCTGAACGATATTTCCTCAAGACAGGCCGTCTTTATGCCCTGACGCGTTTCTATGCTTTCTATAAAGGTAGAGGCGTTGATTAAATCCTCATGCGTGCCGGTATCCAGCCATGCCATGCCGTGCCCCATAAAATTTACTTTCAATTTGCCGGATGAAAGATAAAAATTGTTGATATCGGTTATTTCAAGCTCGCCGCGCGCGGAAAATTTAAGGCGGGAAGCAGCTTCAACTACCGTATTATCATAGAAATAAAGCCCGGTTACCGCCCAAGACGAAGCCGGTTTTGAAGGCTTTTCCGTTACCAGCAAAGGCTTTCCCTCTTTATCACAAGAAATAACGCCGTATGCCGCGGGATTTACCACACGAGAGGCAAAAATTTCCGCACCGTCTTTAAGGCCTGCGGCGCATAAAAGCATTTTTTCCAAGCCTTCGCCGTAGAAAATATTGTCGCCCAGAATCATGGCG
>NZ_CALGEO010000160.1:0-7154 GCF_937881865.1 Candidatus Proelusimicrobium excrementi | reverse complement strand
GGGACCGCAGCTGTTTCTTTGCGTGTCTTCCGCCGCCGCCGTATTTTGCGTTGCCGTAAATTATATTTTGGCTTGCAGCGCCGTAAAAGTTATGTATGACGGCGTAAACGGGGCCCGGCAGGACGTTTTGGGCGCGATAGTCGTTGCTTTAAAAAGGATAATAGCTCTTTCCGCTTCCGCTTTATTAATAGGCGCGGCGACGTATTTTTTATTTTCGCCCGGCGCATATCTGCGGGGAAATTTTAAAGACTGGTATTTTCTTCTTATTTCCGCCGTATATGTTTGTTTCTTTCCTTATATAATTTTTCATCCGTGGAAAATTATATTGGAAGATAAAACCGTTTTTGAATCTTTCCGCGCAAGCTGTCATTTGGTAAAAACGCATTGGCTTAAATGCGCTTTGCTGTTTTTGATTTCGGGGGTTGTAACGGTTTTTTTGGTTTTTGCCGCGATTGCCGTTTTAACCGCATTTACGCTTTGGTTTAACTGGGAGGCTTTTTCTTTTCTGAAAAGGCTTAACCTTTCTTTGGGTGCGGATATGCCTTCAAACATAAAAACGGCGGTTATGCTGGCGGGGCTTGGGCCTTTCGGGTTAAGGACGGCCGTAAGTTTGACGGCTTTTGCTTGTTTCGCTTCATACGCGGTTTTGTTCGGTTTCAATATGTTTTTGCTTATTTTGACTTTAAGCTATAAGGCGCTTAAGGCTTATAATCTTATGGCTGAAAATCCGCCCGAACCCGAACGTAAAAAGACGGTTGAAGAAGAACAGGACGATTTGGCGGCGCTTTTTAAGGACGCTAAAGAAATAACGATAAACCCGGGTGATGACGATGCCTTTGAAGAAACCAGCGCGTTCGGGCATTTGGACAGGAGGGAAGCTCTTCGCCGCTTCAATAAGGAAGACGAAGACACCGCCAACTACGGGCGAATAAAGCCCATAATCCACGAATATCCCGACCCCGAAGATTAATAAAACTTTCGAAAGATAAAATAAAAATCCCCGCGTAAACGGGGATTTTTAAATGAGTTTCCAATTAACGTAAAACAAAAGATTATTTTGCGTTGTTTTCCGCGATTTTGGCTATGGCGCGGGTAATCTTATCCATCATGTCCAAGCTGGTCCATTCAAAAGGGCCGTGGGGCGTGCCGTAACCGGCGTCGATATTAGGCGTAGGCAGGCCCATATAGGAAAGATTTGCTCCGTCCGTGCCGCCGCGTATCGGCTGGCTTTCGGCGTTAAGGCCGCATTCTTCAAAAGCTTCTTTGGCCAGTTTTAATATCTGCGGGTGCTTGTCAATCATGGGCTTCATATTTTTATAGGGATAGGAAACTTCAAAATCTATCACGCTGCCGGGATATTTTAAGCGTTTTTCTTTTACAATCGCTTCAAGCAAGGCCAAATGGCTTTGCAGAAGATTCTCGTCAAAATCCCTTGCCATGGCCTTAAGTACGCCTTTCTCAAAATCCGCGTTTGCGCCTATAAAGCAGATAAAACCCTCTCTGCCGCAGGTAGTTTCCGGCAGTTTGTTTTCCGGCCAGGAAGCGCAGATATCCGCTATAATTCTGACGGGGTTCTGCATGATGTCTTTGGCGTTGCCCGGATGAGCCTGCACCCCTTTTACTTTGATTGTTATGGCCGCGGCGTTGAAGTTTTCAAACGTGATGCCGTCGCCGCATTCTCCGTCTAAGGTATAGGCGAAGTCCGCCCCGAAAGCTTTTACGTCAAAATGTTTTGTGCCGCGGGCGATTTCCTCGTCCGGTGTGAAAGCTATTTTAATTTCGCCGTGTTTTATTTGCGGGTTGGCGATTAAATGTTCCAGCATTACCATGATTATGGTTATGCCGGCTTTGTCGTCCGCGCCCAAAAGAGTATCGCCGGAGGCGGTTACTATGTCATGGCCTATGCATTTGTTTAAAGCTGGGGAAGTTTTAGGGGAAATAATTACATTATGTTCTTTGCTTACGGTTATATCCCCGCCTTGGTAATTTTTGTGCACTATCGGTTTTACGGTGCGCCCCGCCGTGCCGCCGGGGTAAGTGTCCATATGCGCCAAAAAGCCTATTACCGGGACTTTGCGCTCAATGTTGGAGGGCAAAGCCGCCGTAAGATAGCCGTATTCGCTCAGGCTGACGTCTTTAAGGCCCAATTTCTGTAAATCTTCTTTAAGGATTTTTGCCAATTCAAGCTGCCCTTTGGTGGAGGGGGAAGATTGGGAATTTTCATCGCTGCCGGATTCTACTTGTATGTATTTGGTAAAAACTTCCAGTATGCGTTCTTTGAAATTTTCCATAATTCACCTCGGTAAGATTTGCGTTTTTATATGTTTTATTATAATATAAACTTATATTCCTCTATTTACATTATAGAATTATATTCAGGAGTTATCCAATGAAAAAACTTTTAATGCTTCTAAGCGCGCTGTTTGTCTTTACCGCGTGTAGCGCCGTTCAATCCATGCAGCAGGCCGTAAACTGCCGTTACGAAATAGCGTCGGCGGAAGTCAGCGATTTTTCGCTTACGGAGATCAATTTGGACGTAAAAGTGGCGATAACCAACACCAGCAAAACGCAGGAAGCCAAATTAAACCGTTTTTCGGGAGTGCTTTATATAGGCGACAACGAAGTCAGCAATATATCTTTCGGCGCGTATGAAATAGCTCCCTCCTCGACGGAAATGGCCAAGGCCGCGCTTAATATCCCTTTTGTAAAAGTAGGAAAGAATCTTATCGGGCTGGTAACTACTAACAGCGTATCGGTAAAATACAAAATCAAAGGAACGATGTACTTTAACACCGCTTTGGGCGAAATACCCATACCGGTGGTAATATCGCAGAAGGAAGAGATGTAATTTGTCTTACAATTAAATTGAACTGAGGAGACTTACAAAATGGCGCAACAAACAACCGCCGCCGCTGAATTAAGCGCGATAATAAATAAGTGGAAGGATGTTGAGGGCAGCCTCGTAATGATGCTGCATTCAGTACAGGATAAGCTGGGCTATGTGCCGCGCGAAACCGCTATGGAAATATCCAAACAGACGGGAATACCGCTGGCAAAGATATATGAAGTCCTTACTTTTTATCATTTCTTTAAACTTAATCCTCCGGCCAAGTGCCAGATTGCGGTCTGCACGGGTACGGCTTGCTACCTGAAAGGCGCGCCGGAACTTCTTAAAGAAATTGAAAAATGCACGGGCGTTAAAGAGGGGGAAAGCTCCCCGGACGGCAAATATTCCGTGGCCGGGCTTAGATGTATAGGCTGCTGCGGGCTTTCGCCTGTAATTTCAATCAACGGCAAAATTTTCGGTCAGGTAAAGCCGTCCCAGATAAAAGGCATTCTCGCTTCGGCGGAAAACCCGGAGGCCGCACATGAATAATCTCGTCAACGATATCAACGAAAAATTTAAAAAACAATATTCCAAAATAGACAACAGAATAGTAGTCTGCGGCGGTACCGGCTGCATAGCCGGCGGTTCCATGGAAGTTTATAAAGCTTTTCAGGAAGAGTACAAAAAACGCGGCCTTGATTACTGCGTGGAAATAACCGATTCCTGCCGTGAAAAGAGCACCTATATTTCCAAAAGCGGCTGCCAGGGCTTTTGCGCCCAGGGGCCTTTGGTAAGCGTGGGGGAAATCTTCTACACAAAAGTAAAGCCCGAAGACGTCGAAGAAATTGTGGAAAGAACCGTGCTTAAAGGCGAAGTCGTGGAAAGGCTGTTATACGTAAACCCGGTAGACGGCGAACATTGTAAGACTTTAAAAGATATTCCGTTCTATAAAAAACAGCACCGCATACTTTTGGCCGACTGCGGTAAAATCAACCCGGAAGACATTAACGAGTATATCGGCCACGGCGGATACTTTGGCTTAAAAACCGCTCTTGAAAAGGGCCCCGAAGCCGTAATAGCCGAAATGAAGGAAAGCGGCTTAAGAGGACGCGGAGGCGGTGGTTTCCCCGTTTGGCTTAAATGGGATTTAACCAGAAAACCCCAAAGCGACCAAAAATTTATGATCTGCAACGGCGACGAGGGCGACCCCGGCGCATATATGGACAGATCCCTTTTGGAAGGCAATCCCCATTCCGTGGTTGAAGGCATGATAATAGCTGGTTTCGCGATAGGCGCGAGCAGAGGTTTATTTTATATCCGCGCCGAATATCCTTTGGCCATTGAACGCGTACAAAAAGCCATTGACGCCTGTTATAAAACAGGGCTTTTGGGCAAGAACATTTTAGGTTCCGGTTTTGATTATGATTTGGAAATCCGCTACGGCGCGGGCGCTTTCGTCTGCGGCGAAGAAACCGCTTTGATAGCTTCCATCGAAGGCAACCGCGGTACGCCTCGCCCCAAACCGCCTTTCCCGGCGACTAAAGGTTTATGGGGCAAACCGACGGCGATTAATAACGTCGAAACTTTGGCCAATGTGCCTTATATCATGACCAAGGGCGGAAAGTGGTATTCCTCCATGGGCTCTGGCAAATCAACGGGAACCAAAGTTTTCGCTATGACCGGCAAAGCCAAAAACACCGGCCTTATCGAAGTGCCTATGGGTATTACGATAAGGGAAGTCGTTTATGATATCGGCGGCGGTCCTTTGAAAGGCGACGAAGTCAAAGCCATACAAACCGGCGGTCCCTCCGGCGGCGTTATCGATCCTAAACATTTTGATATGCCCATTACCTACGAATCCTTGCAGGAAATCGGTTCCATTATGGGCTCGGGCGGTTTAATCGTCATGGACGAAACGGACTGTATGGTTGATATCGCAAAATTCTATCTGGAATTCTGCGTGGATGAATCATGCGGCAAATGCGCGCCGTGCAGAATCGGGGGTTATCAGCTGCTCAGCATTTTAAACAAAATAACCAACGGCACCGCAAAAGAAAGCGACTTGGACAAACTTGAGCAAATCTCCAAAGCCATGCAGAAAGCTTCTCTCTGCGCTTTGGGGCAGACGGCTCCGAACCCGGTTCTTTCAACCATTAAGTTCTTCAGGAACGAATATGAAGCGCATATCAAGGATAAACGCTGTCCTACCGGCAAGTGTACACAGCTTGTTTCTTATACGATAGGTTCCGGCTGTATCGGCTGCGGAGCGTGCAAACGCGCGTGCCCCGTCGGCGCAATCAGCGGCGAACCCAGAAGCAAACACGCCATTGACCCCAAGAAGTGCATAAAATGCGGTCAGTGCTTCAACGTATGCAAATTCAACGCGGTTAAGAAAGGATAATAAATATGATTAAAGCTAAAATTAACGGCAAACCGGTAGAGGTTAAAGAAGGAACATCAATTTTGGAAGCGGCCAAACAGGCCAAAGTAAAAATCCCTACGCTCTGCAAGCATGAGGATTTGGAAGCAAGCGGCGGCTGCGGCCTTTGCATAGTAAAGGTAAAAGGCATGCCCAAAATGCCGCGCGCCTGCACCACCGAAATTACGGAAGGCATGGAAATAACCACCCATGACGCCGAGCTTGTAAACATCAGGCGCACCGTATTGGAACTTATTATGTCCAATCACCCCAAGGACTGCTTGGTTTGCGCCAGGAACCAGGACTGCGAGCTTCAAAGGCTTTGCGCCGAGTTCGGCATAAGGGAAGACGCTTTCCCCAGTATAGTTCACCGCCAGCCGCATAAAAAAGACGATTCAACCGGCACTATAACGATAGACACCAGCAAATGCGTTTTGTGCGGACGCTGCGTACAGGTCTGCCAGAAAGTGCAGAACGTATGGGCTTTGGCCTTCTTAAAACGCGGCATAAAAACGGAACTTTCCCCGGCGGGCGAAATTGATTTGCAGCAATCTCCCTGCGTAAAATGCGGGCAGTGCTCCGCTCATTGCCCCGTCGGCGCGATTGTTGAACACGACGATACCCAAAAAGTATGGAACGCGCTTATGGACGAAAAGAAATATTGCGTAGTCCAAATAGCTCCCGCCGTACGCGTCGCGATAGGGGAGGCTTTCGGTTTCCCCGTCGGTTCAAATCTTACCGGCAAATTAAACGCGGCCCTTTACGAGCTTGGTTTTAAAGCCGTATTTGACACCAACACCGCCGCAGACGTTACCATTATGGAAGAAGCTTCCGAATTTAAACACCGTCTTACTCACGGCGGAACTTTGCCGCTGATAACCAGCTGCTGCCCGGCGTGGGTCGACTATATGGAGAAATATCACGGCGATATTATTGAGAACTTCTCCAGCGCGAAATCCCCGCAGGAAATGATGGGCGCTTTGTCCAAAACTTATTACGCCCAAAAGCATAATATAGACCCTAAAGATATTTTTATGGTTTCAATTATGCCTTGTACGGCCAAAAAGTATGAGATTACCAGAAGCGACGATATGTTCTCTTCCGGTTATCAGGATATCGACGTTTCAATTACGACGCGCGAACTTGCCAGAATGTTAAAACAATCCGGCGTGAACTTTAAGGAAATTGAAGAACGCAAAGGCGACGACATTTTGGCCGATTACAGCGGCGCGGGCACGATATTCGGCGCGACGGGCGGCGTTATGGAAGCCGCTTTGAGGACGGCTCACTATCTTATTACCGGCAGGGAAGCGGCCAATATAGATTTTAAAGAAGTCCGCGGCCTTAAAGGTATTAAGGAAGCCGAAATCGACGTCGACGGCACTAAAGTAAAAGTAGCCATAGCGCACGGCTTGGCGAATGTGGGCGACGTTCTCGCCAAAATCAAGCAAGCCAAAGCCGAAGGCAAAGAACCTCCGTATCACTTTATAGAGGTTATGGCCTGCGAAGGCGGCTGCGTAGCCGGCGGCGGCCAGCCTTACGGCGTTACGAATGAGCTAAGAAAAGCGCGCGCCAAAGGGCTTTATGACGAGGACTCTTCCATGCAAATCCGCTGTTCACACGCCAATCCGGCGGTGCAGAAGATTTACAAGGAATACCTTGGCGAGCCTTTGGGCGATAAAGCCCATAAGCTGCTGCACAATCATTATAAGGCGAGGGAGTCTTATAAAGGTTAATGGTTTTAGCCCCCGGCGAGCCGGGGGCTTTTTAATTGGTTTAAGTTTCGTCCTCATCTTTTTTTACTCGCGTAATATTGCGTGTTCGCGGCTAGCACTTTGCCGCTTTTGGGCGGATTTTAATTTTTTCTTCGCTTAAATACCGCGGCGGCAAAGCCGCCATCGTTCTAGG
>NZ_CALGEO010000159.1:0-14655 GCF_937881865.1 Candidatus Proelusimicrobium excrementi | reverse complement strand
AGCAAAGAAAGCAGCTACTCTTTATGTTCAGTTCGCTGACAAGAGCTACAGCATGGATGAGCTTGTAAAGATTGCTGAAGATGTATGGGTATATGACCTGCGCACCAATATGAATTTAACTTTAGTAGAAAATTCACTATCCGATGAGCATTTGAAGGATTTTATTAAATGTTATTCAGCCGATGACCGCACCCAACGCAAAGAAAGCGAGCGGTTCAAAAAATTTACGTATGACGAACTGATTAAACGTGATAAAACCAACTTGGATATTATTTGGCTAAAAGATGACAGTTTAAAGGAATTAGAGAACCTACCTGAACCGGGTATTTTATTAAAAGGCATTGTCAAAAATTTAAAAGGTTGTTTATCTGATTTAGAAGCGTTGGAAAAAACGTTATGAATATTGATGAAACTCTTGTCTCACAAAATACAGAACGCCTGCGTATTATTTATGAAACTAAAATTAAGGAGTTTCGTAAAAAGATAGAAGTGCTGCATGATAAATTTCATAAGCGAGCGCAAGATCGTATTTTTAAGACGAGATACGAAACAGCATTTGGATTTTTCCTGTCGGAATATGTTTTTAAGCTACCCGTGTGTACATTGGAATCTTCTATTGATAAAGTTTTGTTGAATGTCCGTAGGTTATGTGAAGCATTTATCACAGTAAAGTACATTAATCAACAAAATGCCTTTGAGAAAATGGTGGCTTATTGCGAGCGGGATAGATGGGAGTATCTAGAGGGCTGTTCGGCCCGAACAGAAGCAGACGAAAAACTATTTCCTGAATTGAAAGATATGCCCGATATGAATCAGCCTAATCGGGAAGAACTAGCAAAGCTAAAGCAGAAATATGAGAAAAAACCAGCTAAAATGCCTAGTATGAAAGAAATGGCACAAGCAGTAGGGTTAGAAGATGAGTATAACTATTTCTATAAGTTTACTTCTAAACTCCTACATTTTTGTCCATTTAGTTTGAACGGGGATTCCCCGTTTGAGGCACCTGTTCATAAGATAATATTTTTAATGCGAATAGAGCGTTATCTGGAAAAAATCAAAGAAGAATTAGACATCGTTTATCAAAAAACTAAACTAACAAACTAAAAATTAAATTTCTTGAGTTAAATTTTTGTCTAAAAGATACTTTTATACTTTTTAGGCCTTTTCTTTTGCCTATTTAGCCTTAACCTAACTGGTATATGCCGAGTTTCTGTTTTCCCTAAACAAAAAATCCCCGGCGGGAAGCGGGGATGAATAGGCTAAAATACAATTAAAAATTCCCGCCGAAGGTTCGACGGGAAAATAAATGGGGTGGATGACGAGATTTGAACCCGCGACCTCCGCTTCCACAGAGCGGCGCTCTAACCAGCTGAGCTACATCCACCATAAATTTGTATTTGCCGCCGGTTCGCTCCTAAAAGTAAGCCATTTAGGCGCCGAAAGCGGCTTATGTCTTTTTATTTTATCATTTTGACGCTTTTTCTGGCAAGTTGATTTTATTGTATTCTCAAATCGCCGTTAAATAACAGTATCAGCGCGCCCCGCGCTTTGCAAATGATTGCTTTGCATCCAGACGCGGTTTTAAAAGCCGCCGTAAATGCGTCCGCCAAAGTAAGTTCTCGTAAACTTTACCAGTTTTCTTTATGGATTTTAGCGGCGTCAAAGCGGTTTTCGCGGCCTTTGGCCTCGTCAGCATAGCCGAGCACCACTATTCCTACCGGGATAATATTTTCGGGCAGATTAAACGCTTTGCAAACTCCATTTGTTCTTTCCGCGTTTGGATATACTCCCAGCCAAACGCTTCCAAGGCCCAAATCCGTTGCGCTTAAGAGCATATTTTGTATGGCTGCGGCGCAATCTTGCTGAAAGAAGTCCGTCGCTTCGGTCTTATCCGCGCAGACTATTACGGCGCACGGCGCGGTTTTCAGCATAAGGGAATAAGGATGGGCGGCCATAATCCTGTTTTTGCCTTCTTCGCTTTGTACTGTTATAAAGCGCCAGGGCTGTTTGTTTCTGGCGGTAGGCGCGGCCATAGCCGCCTCTAAAATTTTTGTTAATTTTTCAGCTTCCAAAGCTTTATTTTGATATTTGCGTATGCTTCTTCTGGCAAAAATCGCGTTAAAAAGTTCCATTTTATTTTCTCCTCAGGATTTTTTCTTTAAAGAATTTGGCAAGCCCGCCTTTGGCTGTTTCGCGGTAGTCGCTGTTCATATCTTTGCCGGTCTGCATCATGGTGGCCAAGATATCGTCGTAAGATACGCGGTTGTCGTCGTCCGAGGCTATGGCGTAAGTCGCACAGTCTATTGCGCGGCTGGCGGCCAGGGCGTTGCGTTCTATGCAAGGTATTTGCACCAAGCCGTCCACAGGGTCGCAAGTCAGCCCCAGGTGATGCTCAAGCCCCATTTCGGCGGCGTATTCTATTTGGCGATTATTTCCGCCTTCAAGCTGGCAGGCGGCCGCGGCGGCCATGGCGCAGGCTACGCCGACTTCCCCTTGGCAGCCCACTTCCGCGCCTGATATGGAGGCATTGGCTTTTGCCAAATTGCCTATAAGCCCGGCCGTAGCCAGGGCGCGGGTTATGGGCAGGTCGTCAAGTTCGTAAATTTCTTTTGTGATTCTGAGTACTGCCGGCAGTACTCCGCAGGAGCCGCAGGTCGGCGCGGTAACGACTTTTCCGCCGCTGGCGTTTTCCTCTGAGCAGGCCAAAGCGTAAGAAAATAATTTGTGCATTCTTCTTACGTATCTTGGGGAAGTATCGGAAAGTTTAAAATATCTTCTTGCTTTTCTTTCCAGCTGAAGGCTGCCGGGCAGCACTTCCCACTTGGTTATGCCGGAGTTGATTGTGGCCTGCATTTGGTTCCATATGTCCAGCAGGTAATCCCAAATTTCGGGACCCTCGCATTCTTCTACATATTCCCAAAGGCTCATTTTTCTTTTTCTGCAATAAGCGGTTATTTCCTGCATGGTTTTAAGCGGATAAATTGATTGAGGAACTTTATCAAAATCATTGTCGTCTTTAATATCCCCGCCGCCTACGCTGTAAACCAGCCAGGAATCAAGGATATTGTCTTTTTCGTCTAAAGCTTCAAATTTTAAAGCATTGGGATGCTTAGGCATAAAAACGCTTCCTTCCCATACAATGGAAACCGGTTTGGGTTCCAAGCCGGAAGTTATGGCAAAATCGGTCAAATGTCCTTTGCCGGTAAGAGCGAGGGAACCGTATAAATGCACTCTAAAACTGTGCGCGGAAGGATTTTTGCCGTTAAAAATTTCCGCGGCTTTGCGCGGCCCCATAGTGTGGCTGCTGGAAGGGCCCATTCCAACCTTAAACAAATCTTTTAGTGTCTGCATATAAAAATGTTACTATATATTTAATATTTATGGATATACTTGATATTATATTGCTGACTTTAAGCCTTTCAATAGATAATTTTGCCGTAAGCGCGGCTTCTTCCTGCGGGGGCGGAAAAGCGGGCCTGGCGCAAAGCGCGAAGGCGGCTTTAAGCTTCAGTTTAACTGGACTGCTTTTTTTATCTGCCGGATATTACGGCGGCGGGAAACTCCTTAAATTTATCAGCAGTTGGGATCATATTATCGGCCCTCTTATTTTATTTTACTTGGGCGCAAAAATGATAAAGGGGGCTTTTTCCAAGCGGGATGATAGCCCCGTCTGCCGAAATATGAACAGTTTAAAAGTGCTTTTGGCCCTTGCCGTCGCAACCAACATAGATGTTTTGGCGGCAGGCGTATCAATCGCTGCGCTTGAAGTTAAAATAATGGCTGTGGCTTTGTTTTTGTTTTTGTTCGTAAATTCCGCCGTCTTAATCGGTTTCGGCCTGGGGGCCAAACTGGGCGGGCGTCTGGGTGATAAAACAGAGGCCGCGGGCGGTGCAGTTCTTATTTTGCTTAGTTTAAAGATTTTTTTGGAAGGTTGAGATATTGTTTCAAAAGGGCAATTTATGTAAAATTTTGCTATACATTTGATACAATGAATTATAGGATTCTTTATGGGAATAATATCATTAATAATAATATTGTTATGTATCTCCACCGGTTGTTTTGCGATAGGCGTAACTTCCGGCAGCAAACTGGGCAGCTGTTATAAGTCCTCCGTGGCTTTGAAGACGACTTTCGTTTTCGTCGTTACCAGTCTTTTGGCTTTGTCCTTAAGTTTTATTTTGGGTAAGCTTTTGTATAACAGCGTTTCGCACGTGTCAACGTGGATAGCCTTCGCGTTGTTCTTCTTAATCGGTGTGCGGCTTCTTATGGAATCCATCGAGAAATCCCCCAGCCTCAATTATACCGATATAGTTCAAAGTTCTTATCTTATAAGGGTTGCGGTGCAGGCCAGCGTTGATTCTTTTATGCTTGGCTTTGTGCTTGCGCTTGTGGCGCCCAGGCTGCTTTTGGGCACTTTGTTTTTATCGGCTTTGTTTACCTTTTTGTCCGTAACTTTGGGTCTTTCCCACGGACACAGCTTCACCAAAACCGTTTTGGGCAACAGACTTCAGCTGATTGCCGGCATTATTATGGTAATCATAGCGGTAAGATTTGTGATAATCGCCAACGGTTAATTTTAAACCGCATATTATATTTTAAAAACGCTGCCGCTTTGCAGCGTTTTTTATAGCAAGGAGCAAATTAATTATGGATTATAATCCGCCTGTAAAAAAGATTCTTATAAGCGAAGAGCAAATAAATAAAAGAGTAAAGGAATTGGCCGATAAAATATCTCAGGATTATAAAGGCAAAACACCTATTTTGGCCGGCGTGCTCAGGGGCTCGGTTTTATTCTTTTCGAACTTGGTAAAAAATCTTACGGTGGATTGCAACTTGGATTTTATGTGCTTGACCTCTTATAGCGGCACTTCAAGCAGCGGCAAAGTCCGCTTTATTCTTGACTTGCGGGAAGATATTAAAGACCGCGACGTCATCATAGTGGAAGACATCGTGGATACCGGCATTACGGCGAAATATCTTTTTGATTTGCTTAAAACCAGGAATCCCGCTTCGATAGAAATGTGCGCTTTGCTGGATAAGCCTTCCAACCGCAAAATAGACATCAAACCCAAATACACGGGCTTTGAGATTGAAAACGAATTTGTCATAGGTTACGGCCTTGACTATAATGAACTTTACCGTAACTTACCTTATATAGGAGTATTTGATGAAACAAAGAAATAACAAAAGCCTTCCCGGCGTACCTTACAGACAGATCTTATTGTGGATATTGGCATTTGTATTGGTAGTCAGTATTTATTCCAAAATGGGCCAGAGCCAAGTCGTTAAAGAACTGGATTATTCCGATTTTAAAGCTAAAGTTGCCAGCGGCGATATTTTATCGGTAACCATGTCGCCCGATACCATAACCGGCACTTTTAAAGACGACGGCAAAGAATCAAAATTCCAAACCGTAAAGGTTGAAGACAACGCTTTGGTGCAGGAGTTGGTTGCGGCCAAAGTTCCTTTTAAAGCGCAGGCGGATAAAAGCTGGATATACAGCGTTCTTTTTAATATAGGCATGGTTCTGCTGTTCGTGTTCGCTTGGTGGTTTTTATTCATCAGGCCGCAGAGAAACGACGGCCGCAGCGCGCTTAACTTTGCAAAAAGCAAAGCCAAAATGCAGGATCCTTCAAAACAGGAAGTTACTTTTAAAGACGTAGCCGGCTGTGACGAAGCCAAAGAGGAGATGCAGGATATAATAAAATTCCTCAAAAATCCTAAAAAATTCCAAACTTTGGGCGCGAAACTGCCTAAAGGCGTACTGCTTTACGGCGCGCCCGGTACGGGCAAAACCTTGCTGGCCAAAGCCGTGGCGGGTGAAGCGAAAGTTTCTTTCTTTTCCGCATCCGCATCCGAGTTTGTCGAAATGTTCGTCGGCGTCGGTGCTGCCCGCGTAAGGGATTTGTTCAATAACGCCAAGAATAACGCCCCGGCCATTATTTTTATAGACGAGCTTGACGCCGTCGGCAGACGCCGCTTTGCCGGTATCGGCGGCGGCCATGACGAACGCGAACAAACTTTAAACCAGCTTCTGATCGAGCTTGACGGGTTTGAAAGCAAACAAGGCATTATTCTTATGGGGTCCACCAACAGGCCGGACGTTTTGGATCCGGCTCTTACGCGCCCGGGCCGTTTTGACAGGCACGTCAACGTCCCCGCCCCCGATATGCAGGGCAGGAAGGAAATTTTGGAAGTCCACGCTAAAAAAGTCAAAATGGGCAAGGACGTCAATTTGGAAGTTATAGCCAAGAGCACGCCGGGTTTTGTCGGCGCGGATTTGGCCAATGTCATAAACGAAGCCGCCATTTTGGCCGCGCGCGCTGATAAGCCGGCGGTGGAAACATCAGATATTGAAGAGGCCGTGGAAAGAGTAATGGCCGGCCCTCAGAGAAAGAGCCGCGTAATTTCCGAACGGGAAAAGCGCGTTATAGCCGCGCATGAAGCGGGCCATACCGTTGTCGCCAAACGCTGCAAACACAGCGATCCCGTCCATAAAGTTTCCATTATCCCCAGGGGCCCCGCTTTGGGTTACACCATGCAGCTTCCTCTGGAAGATAAATATTTAACCACCAAGAGCGAAATTTTGGACAGACTCACTATTTTGCTGGGCGGACGCGCCGCGGAAGAAATTTTGTTTGACGAAATTACCACCGGCGCGCATGATGATTTATCCCGCACCACGGCTTACGCCAGAAAAATGGTCGCGGAGCTAGGTATGAGCGACAAACTTGGCCCGATTTCCGTACAGA
Source organism: Candidatus Proelusimicrobium excrementi (assembly GCF_937881865.1). Taxonomy (NCBI): domain Bacteria; kingdom Pseudomonadati; phylum Elusimicrobiota; class Elusimicrobia; order Elusimicrobiales; family Elusimicrobiaceae; genus Candidatus Proelusimicrobium; species Candidatus Proelusimicrobium excrementi. Next base: position 7,903 of record NZ_CALGEO010000159.1, on the reverse strand, counting down.
CGGACCAAAACGAAGTGTTTTTGGGGATGGATTTATCCAGACACAAAAACTATTCCGAAGAGCTCGCCAGAGAAATTGATAACGAGGTAAGCCTTTTGGTGAAAGATTCTTACCGCAAAGCCAAAAATATTTTAAACGAGAATAAAGCCGCTTTAGAAAAACTTATCGAACGCCTGCTTGAAAAAGAAGTGGTTGATTCCGACGAAATTGACGAAATACTCGGCATTAAAAAAGAGGCGGATAAAGAGCCTTTAAAAGACGAAAACGCCTCCGACAAAGAAAACTCCGGCGAGGGAAAAACGGAGGCCGTAAATGCCTAAATACTTCGGTACCGACGGCGTAAGGGCCGTGGCGGGGCAGTTTCCGCTGGTGGAAGATTTTATAACCAAGCTCGGTTATTGCGCGCTTAAGGAAATTGAAAAACAGGGCCGCACTTCAAGCAAGGATGTTATTATCGCGGAAGATTCCCGCGCTTCCGGCAAGGAAATCGCCGATTATTTGGCGCGCGGAATAAGAGCCGCGGGTTATAACGCCGTACATATAGGCGTTGCTCCGACTCCGGCGGCTTCTTTCCTTACGCAGAAGCATAACGCCGTATGCGGTATAGTGATATCGGCCAGCCACAACCCGGCGGAGTTTAACGGTATAAAATTTTTCTCCCCTTTGGGATGCAAAATAAATGAGGAACTTGAAGCCGATATAGAAAACGCCATAGAAGCCTGTGCGTTGCTTCCGGCTGAAGTTCCGGGTACGAGTTTTGTTTATAAAAAAGAACTCATAGAAGATTACGTGGATTTCTTAAAATCCACTTTTCCCAAAGATATAGATCTTAAAGGAACAAAAATCGTTTTGGACTGCGCCAACGGCGCTTCTTACCAAATCGCGCCGCGCGTTTTTAAGGAGCTCGGGGCGGATATCACGGCTTTAAACGTCAACCCCGACGGCTTTAACATAAACGATAACTGCGGGGCTTTGCATACGCAGGGTATGCAAGACGCCGCTAAAGAAAATAAAGCTTTTATGGGCTTTTCTTTCGACGGGGACGCCGACAGACTGATAGCCTCGGACGAACTCGGACGGCAGCTTGACGGGGATAATATCATTGCCGCGGCCGCGATTTACCTTAAAAGCAAAAACGCTTTAAAAGGCGGCAAGGCCGTTCTTACCATAATGGCCAATTTGGGCCTTATCAATTTTTTAAAAGCAAACGGCATAGAGCCCGTGCTGACCAAAGTCGGCGATAAATACGTTTTTGAAGCTTTGGATAAAGAGAATCTTTCAATCGGCGGGGAAACTTCCGGCCATGTTATATTCAGGGATATTTCCCAGGCGGGCGACGGTATTTTGTGCGCGCTTCAGCTTTTGGCGATAGTGAAATATTCCGGCAAGCCGGCCTCCCGCGTTAAAGATTTATGGACTAAATATCCTTTAAAACTCGTTCCAGTAAAAGTTACGGAAAAAACGCCTCTTGAACAAATCGACGGCTTTTTGCCTTATGTGGAAGAACTGCAAAAAAACATGGGCGCAAAAGGAAGAATAGTGGTGCGTTATTCCGGCACGGAACCTCTTTTAAGGATACTTGTCGAAGGGGAAGATAAAACCTTGGTCGAAGAAACCGCTTCAAAAGTGGCGGATTGTTATTTGAGCAAAATTAAAGCCGGGGTATAAATTTCGGGAGTTTATATATGAAATTAGAATTAGGCGTAAATATAGACCATATAGCCACTTTAAGGCAAGCTAGAGGCGGAGCGGGCCCCAGCCCGTTGGAGGCCGCTCAGGCCTGCGTTAATTTGGGTGCTGAATATATAGTAATCCATTTAAGAAGGGACAGACGTCATATCCAAGAAAACGATTTGCGTCTGCTTACCAAACATTTAAGAAAGCACGTCCATTTGGAAATGGCCGCCACGCAGGAAATGAGCGATTTGGCGGTGAAATACAAACCGGGCTCCGTATGCATAGTGCCGGAATATCCCGGCGAACTTACGACTTCCGGCGGGCTGAAAATGGACGATAAACACTTGCCCTTAATACAGAAAGTCGTAAAAAGGCTTAAGGCGGAAGGGATAAAAGTAAGCCTTTTCGTTGATCCGAAAGCCAATGATATCCGCGCGGCCAAAAGAATAGGCGCGGACATTGTGGAACTTTGCACCAAAGACTACAGCGAAGCCAAAACGGAAAAACAGCGTCAGGCCATTTTGGAAGAGCTTTCCGTGTCTTCGATACTCGGGCGGGAGCTCGGGCTTGAAGTCCACAGCGGCCACGGGCTTGATTACGACAATGTGGAAGACGTCGCCAATTTAAGCGGAATGCAATGCCTTAATATAGGCTTTTCAATAATATCGCGTGCGGTGTTTGTCGGATTGCCGCAGGCGGTGCTTGAGATGCGTCAAAAAATTTCTTAGGAGATTATTATGTGCGGAATAGTGGGTTACAGCGGCGGAAAAAATTGCGTCGGCATTATAATGGAGGGGCTTAAAAAACTTGAATACCGCGGATATGATTCCGCAGGCATCGCTTTTGAGGAACCGCAGGGTCTTGACGTACTTAAAGCCGTCGGGCGCGTGGAAAACCTTGAAAAGCTTGTAAAAAGCCGTAAGGTTAAATCAAACTGCGCGATAGCCCATACCCGCTGGGCCACGCATGGCAAGCCCTGCGTTTTAAATTCCCACCCGCATACGGACTGTAAAGGCGAAGTCGCCATAGTCCACAACGGCATTATAGAAAACTACGCCGAACTTAAAGCCGTTTTATCTAAAAAAGGGCATAAATTCGCTTCCGAAACCGACAGCGAAATAATCGCCCATTTGATAGAAGAAGAACTTAAAAAACAAAAAGATTTTTTTAAAGCTTTTGTTTTAGCCGTAAAAAAACTTAAAGGCGCTTACGCTTTGGCTGCGGCTTATAAAAACGCCCCGGGCGTAATCTGCGCGGCCAAAAAACAAAGCCCTTTGGTGATAGGCAAAGGCGACGGCGAATATTATTTGGCTTCAGACGTTCCTGCTTTTTTAAATTACACCAACAAAGCCATTTTCTTAGAAGACGGCGACCTTGCGAAAATAACGCCTTCTTCCTGCGAAGTTTTTAATCTTTCCGGCGTAAAGCAGAACCGCAAAGTGAATGTTATTAAATGGAGTCCTTCCGCGGCGCAAAAAGGCGGGTACAAACATTTCATGATAAAAGAAATATTTGATCAGCCCCAGGCCACCAAGGATACCATTTCCACTTTGCCCGCCGATATCAAAAAGGCTTTCGGCATAGCTCCCGCCGCCGCAAAGAAAATAAAAGGGCTTTATATAGTCGCTTGCGGCACGGCTTATCACGCGGCTTTGAGCGCAAAGTACGTTATTGAACATTTCGCCAAGCTTCCCGTGGAAGTGGAAACCGCCTCCGAATTTAAATACAGAAGCATAAACTTCCAGAAGAACTGGCTTTTTATAGCCGTTTCGCAATCGGGCGAAACAGCGGATACTTTAGCCGCTTTAATGAACGCCAAGAAAGCCGGCCTTAAAACTTTAAGCATTTGCAATGTGGTCGGTTCCACTATAACCAGGGCCAGCGATTATACCGTTTATACGCATTGCGGGCCGGAAATAAGCGTAGCCTCCACAAAAGCTTTTACTTCCCAGCTGGCCGTGCTTTACAGCTTCGCTTTGCATATGGCGCGTCAGCACGGCGTTTTGGGCAAAGCCGAATTTGATAAGCTTTATAAAGAATTCCAAACCCTGCCGGAACTTATTTCCCAAACGCTTAAAGATGAGCAATCGGTAAAGAAAATCGCCAAGGAAGTTTATAAAAGCAATTCCTATATATTTTTGGGCAGGAACGCCTCCTTCCCTATTGCGCTTGAAGGCGCGCTTAAACTTAAGGAAATTTCTTATCTTCACGCGGAAGGCTTTGCCGGGGGGGAGATTAAACACGGCCCCATAGCCATTATAGATAAAGATATGCCTGTGGTCGCGCTTGCGCCGAAAGGCTCTTTATACGAAAAGATGATATCTTCCTGCCAGGAAGTTTCCGCGCGCGGTGCAAAGCTTATAATAATTTCCAATACGCCTACCAAGGGCGCGGTTTTGGTGCCTTACAGCAATGAATATCTTTTCCCGATACTTGCGGTGATACCACTTCAGCTTTTGGCTTATTATATTTCTGATTTGCGCGGCCGGGAAATCGACCGTCCCCGCAATTTGGCCAAGAGCGTAACGGTGGAATAGAATGGCGATATGCGGAATCGGCGTGGATATGGAAAAAGTATCCCGCTTCGAGAACGCCTCTCCCGCGCTTTTGCGCCGCATTTTTACCGAGGCAGAGCTTTCCTTTTGTCTAAAAACGCTCAAACCGGCCATGCATTTGGCAGCGCGTTTCTGCGCCAAAGAGGCGGCGTTTAAAGCTTTGCCTTTTAAAGAAATAGCTTTTAAAAACATAGAAGTTTTATCCGCCCCCGGCGCAAAGCCGGAGCTGAAAGTTCACGATAAGCGCGCGGATGGGTTCAGGATTGATTTATCCATTTCCCATACCGACGACGCGGCCGTGGCTTTCGTAGTCGTAAGCGAAAACTAATTATGACGGAAATAAACGAAGCCTTTTTCAAAAAATATTATCCTCGCAGAAGCAAAGATTCCTATAAAAATTTAAACGGGAAAGTTTTTGTCGTCGCCGGCAGCAAAGATATGCCCGGCGCGGCTGTTTTGGCCTCGCGCGCCGCTTACGCCGCCGGAGCGGGATTTGTTACCGTAGCCGGCGTAAGTGATATCCGCCCGGCTCTTATAAACGCCGTGCCGGAAGCTTTAATCTTGGATATAAAATCTTCCGGCGGTTATTTGGGCGCGGAAGCTTTGGCTCAAATAAAGGAGTATCTTAAAAATAATCCGCAGGACGTTATTTTAACAGGCTGCGGCCTTTCAAAAGGGGCTCTTATAACGGAAGAACTTTTAAAATACGCCGCTTTGCCGGCTGTCATAGATGCCGATTCCCTTAATTTTATATCTTCGCGCGGCGCGTCCGTTTTAAAAGATATTCCGTGTATACTTACTCCGCACGTCGGCGAGATGAACAGGCTTGTGGGCGGTATCCCTTTCGACGCGGAAAGCGCGGCTTTGAAAATTTCCGAATTAAGCGGCGGCGTATGCCTTTTAAAGGGCCCGGCTACGCAAATTTGTTTTAACGGAAGTAAAAACATAAATTCCAGCGGCAATGAAGGCCTTGCAAAAGCGGGAAGCGGTGATGTCCTGGCCGGGATAATCGCGGCGGTATGGGCGAAAACGCTCAAAGCCGGCGGTGCGGCAAATCCCCGTGAACGCGGATTTTTGGCCGCAAGCTTGGGCGTATATCTGCACGGGGCCTGCGCAGATTATGCGGCGGAAAAAGTTTCCAAGGAATCAATTACGGCAAGTATGTTGATTGAAACTCTGCCTTACGTTCTTAAAAAACTTTTGGATTAAAAAAATATAAAATATAAATATGATAATACTTTTAATAGTTTTGGTTGTAATATTGATAATTCTTCTGGCGGTGTTTATCGCGTATAAGGAAAGCGATAAAATAATTTTACGCCATACAAAGCGTTCTCAGGTAACGACTTTTCCCGATCAGTTTCATCTGCCTTTTGAGAACGTAATATTTAAAAACGCCGATGGTATAACTCTTAAAGGCTGGTTTATCCCGGCGGAAGAAGAAAGTTCCAAAACGATAGTTTTTATGCACGGCTGGGGGCTGAACAAAGGCAATGTCTTCCACAGCACGTATTTTTTGAGAAAGAAATATAATCTGTTCTATTTCGATTTCCGCGGTTCGGGCGAAAGCGGGGAAGGCCTTTCAACTATAGGATATGTGGAAACGAGGGACGCTTCCGCCGCGATAGAAAAGCTCCTTCAAACCCGCCCGGAAAAATGTAAAGAAATAGGGCTTTACGGCCTTTCAATGGGCGCCGCCGTCGCCATTTACGAGGGCGCGCATAACGCCGCTGTAAAGTGCGTAGTCGCGGAAGCCTGTTATTATTCTTATGAAAAGGTCGTAGCGCGCTGGGCCAGAGTGCATAAACACGTGCCTTATTTCCCGTTGGTGGCTTTGGCTTTGTATTTTGCCAAAAAGCGCTTGGGTATAGATCCAGAAGATTTCAGCCCCAAACATAATATTGAAAAGCTTGCCGGCAAACCCGTGTTTATAATAAACGGGGCGGACGACAGCCTTTCGCCCAGGCATGACGCAAGGAAACTTTATCACGCCGCTAAAGAGCCCAAACAAATTTGGATTGTTCCCAACGCCACTCATACGGAAGTCCCCATGGTGGCCGGGCAGCAATACAAAAACAGGCTCGGCGAGTTTTTTGACAAATATCTGTAACTTGTTTTTATTTTAGGACATAAAGAAGCCCGGGTTTTTTACCCCCGGGCTTCTTTTTTGTTTTGTTAAAGTTTGATTTATAAATAAGCGGTCCCTTTAAAAGCCGTATGAACCGGCCCGCTCATAAGCACGTCTCCGGCTTTATTTATTTCTATAACCAAAGTGCCGCCGTCCATAACAATTTCGGCTTTTTTCTTTGCAAGGCCGCGCCTGAAAGCCGCCACCAGCACCGCACAGGCCCCGCTGCCGCAGGCGGAAGTTATTCCCGCGCCGCGCTCCCATACGCGCATACGTATTATGGATGGGCTCATTATTTGGGCAAACTCAACGTTTGTCCTTTCCGGGAACAGCGGATGCCATTCCACGTCCGGCCCGGTTTGGGCCAAATTGATTTTTTTTATGTCCTTTACAAAAAATACGCAATGCGGATTGCCCATAGATACTGCGCAAGGCGCGTCAAACCCGGGCAGAACCTGCGGAAGGAACAATGTATCCACTTTGTGACTTAAAGGGATTTCGTCCCAGTTTAAAAGGGCCGGCCCCATATTAACCGTTATCATGCGGCCCGCGCAAGCTTTTAAAATTTTGCCGCCGGGGGCTTCTATCGTACATTCTTTTACGTCGTTTCTATTAAAAAACCAATCCGCGACGCATCTGGCGCCGTTGCCGCACGCACCGGCTTTGCTTCCGTCGGAATTATAAATCACCATTTGCACGTCGGCGTGTTTTGACGGTTTCAAAATAAAAAGCTGATCAAAGCCGATACCGGTTTTGCGCTCGCCCAGTTTTTGTATTTCCTTGGCGGAAAGCTTGATGTCGCTGTTTTCGGGTTCGATAATAAAAAAGTCATTGCCGAGCCCGTCCATTTTTATAAAAGGAATTTCCTTCATAATTTCAGTTTTTTTATCCTCTCAACGGCTTTTAACGTGTTCTCTCTGGAGCCGAACGACGTAAGCCTAAAATAACCTTCCCCGCAATCGCCGAAGCCGCTGCCCGGCGTTCCCACTACATTGGCCCTGCTAAGCAAGATGTCAAAAAAATCAAAAGATTTTAATCCTTCAGGCAATTTAAGCCAGATATAAGGAGCGTTCTCCCCGCCGTAAGCGGTAAGGCCGGCGGCGTTTAATCCCTCTTTTATAATGCGGGCGTTTTCCATATAATAGGAAATAAGCTCTTTAACTTCCGCTTTGCCTTCCGGGCTGAAAACAGCCTCCGCCGCACGCTGGACTATATACGGCACCCCGTTGAATTTAGTAGTATGCCGTCTGCGCCACAAATCGTTTATGCGAACTTCCCTGCCCGCGCCTTTGCCCTTTAAAGCCAAAGGCACAACCATATAAGCGCATCTAAACCCCGTAAAGCCAGCCGTCCTGCTGAATGAACGTATTTCTATCGCCACTTCTTTGGCGCCTTCCACTTCGTAAATTGAACGCGGCAAATCAGCCTCTTGTATATACTCCTTATAGGCGGAGTCAAAAATTATCACCGATCCGTTCTTTTTGGCGTAATCCACCCACTCTTTTAATTGGGCTTTAGTCATTACCGCGCCGGTGGGATTGTT
>NZ_CALGEO010000158.1:0-7580 GCF_937881865.1 Candidatus Proelusimicrobium excrementi | reverse complement strand
ACACACAGAGGTAGTAAAGGCACTCATCTCCGCCGGAGCAAACTTAAATGCAAAAGAGAATGAAGGATTCACCGCTTTAATATTGGCAAGCCTAAAGGGACACACAGAGGTAGTAAAGGCACTCATCTCCGCCGGAGCAAACTTAAATGCAAAATCCAATGTAGGATTTACCGCTTTAATGGCCGCAAGCCAAGAGGGACACACAGATATTGTGAAAGTCCTCATCTCAGCTAGAGCAAACGTAAATGCGAAGGCCAAGGATTGGACTGGGACTACCGCTTTAAGGTTCGCAAGCATAAAGGGCCATACTGAAATTGTCAATATTTTAAAACAGGCGGGTGCTAGATAATAAAAAATCTTAGCCGAACGGAACAAATTGCACATTAAACAACGGCTTTGCATACTAAAACCGCCTTTGCCTTACCGGCATAGGCGGTTTTTAGCGGAAAGCCTCCGGAAACCTTGGGAAAGCCCTTACCTAAAAGAAATTCTGCAGCTTAAAGCAGTTTTGGCGGCAGGCTTAAATAATCCTCCGCTCTACCGACACCCTGCCGACATAAATCCCCTTTTGCCTTAAAAGCCTTATAATTGTAAAATGTTTTTATGAAAACACTTAAACTTGCATTATCATTTATGGTTTTAGCGGTTTTGGCTTCCGCGCAAATACGCATAACGCCCGCCTCAATGCAGCAGGATATGCGGATATTTAGCAAAGAGGGGGAAGATACGATAGTCTTTTTCCCTTCCGAATATTTGGGCTACGCTCCCAAAATAAACGTGGTTTTCCCTGACGGCTATGAAGCGGATGAAGCCCGTTTTTGCTCGGTTTACGTTATCAATAAGGAAGAACTGCCAAGGGCAGCTTTATACTCCTCCTTCCCTAAAGAATATGCGGGCAAATGTATTTTTGTCAATATTCGTTTTAACAATATTCCATCCGCAAAAGCTTTGGATGGTTTTCTCGGCAGGGAATTGCTGCCTTATATGGAAGTAAATTACAAAATTGACGCTTCCGAAAACGCTAAAATTATTTTGGCGGGGGAAGGCTATTCCGCGCCGGTTATAAACGCTTTGCCTTCTTTAAGCGGATATATAAGCGGATTTGCTTTATCTTTTTACGTGAATACAGCCATGCCCGCGGGGTTTGAGGGGGCTTCCAAATCGGCTCGCGTTTGGGCCGTGGGCTCCATGGGGAATATGGCCCGTTTGCAAAGCGCCTTGGAAGCGGCCGGTCTTAAGTTTTTTGATAATTTCGGCTATAAAATAGTTGACAACGCCGGCGTCAATCCGACGGATTTGAAAGACATTCTCAATTTGACTTATCTGCTTGAAAAGGATTCTTTAAAACCTTTAAAAGCCAAAGGAGCTTTTTCGGCAAAAAGCGCGTCCGCTGTCAGCGAAGAACGCTTTAATTTTTGGCTGGATATTACCGGCAAAAAAGGTTTGAAGCTTAATTATATACCGGCTTCGCTTAAAATCGCGCCGCCTTTTCTTTCCTGGGATTACGACACCGCTTCTTTCGGCGTAATTTACGGAGCTCAGCCCGGCAAAGTTAAAATTTCCGGCTTTGCGGGCGATGTTTTGCCTTTTGAAGTTTCTTTTAAAATAACCAAGTAAAATTTGCGTTTTTTAGGGCCGTTTTTACGATTTTTTATATGTATAAACGGCCCTTTTTTATAAATTTATCCACAAAAAGCTTGCTTTTTTAAAACTTTTTTGCTTGAAGCGTTATTTTTGATAAAAAACGTAAATTTCACGTCGGAGCCGGGCGTGAAAAACGATTCGATTGCCGCTGTCTGTATTGTGCGGACGGCAAAAGTTATCCACAGAAAAGCGCACTTATCCACAGCCTCGCGCCCTTTGGAAAAACAAAAGCTTTTGATTTTTGCGAAAAAAGCCCCTTTTTTAATAAACAAAAGCCCGAAAAAGCCTTTTTATCCACAAAGTGTGGATAAATGTGGATAAAACCGGCCGGTAAAAAATTTATTGAATTTATAAGCCTATTTGATATAATATTTTTGTTAAAACGGAGGTTTTATTATGAGATTTATTTTGTTATTGTCCATCTGCGCGGTCTTTTTGACCGGATGCTATTCCGCCGAACGCAAAGCGGACCGAGAAGTTAAAAAAGACAGCGATAAATTTACTTTAAGCGCTCTGTGCCCGGAACGCGCCAATGAAGACAAATGGCGCAAACAGAGCGTGGACCAAATGCGCGAAAGCCGCAAAATCCCCAGCGTTGAATTTGAATTTGACGGCATAGTTCTTGTGCCCAGCTCTTATGAAGTGCTTGATAAAGTCGCCGCGATTATGGTTGCCAACCGCTCAATGAAGCTGATAGTGGAAGGCCATACGGACGAGGTCGGCACGGATGAATATAATGACTGGCTTTCCAGCGCGCGTTCCAACGCGATAAAGAGTTATTTATCCTCCCGCGGGGTCTACCCGGATTCCATTAAGACCTACGGCCACGGCAAACGCCGCCCGCTGGTTAAAGCCGATGACTCCCCCGAAGCCAGAGCCTGCAACAGAAGGGTTGAATTTACTCTTACCACCAGGCACTGGGAAACGGTTTATTGATTTTTTGTAACCCCTCCGGCGTGATTGCCGTGGGATATATTTCAGTTTTAATATGGGCCGGCTGCCAAAGCCGGCCCCGTTTTTTTAGGCAGACGCAATGCCGCCGGGCCGTATTTCCCGCCTGATATCCCCATTAACCAAATTAGCTATATTACGCGCATAAATAAAAATGTAAAATATATACATGGATATTTTTGCCAAAGATACCGTTGCGGCTTACGCAACCGCGGCCTCAAGCGGGGCCGTGGCTTTACTGCGCGTCAGCGGGCCGGTTTCCTTAAGCGTGCTTAAAACGCTTACGGGCAAAAGCGATTTCGAGCCGCGCCGCGCGTATTTCGTCAGAGTGCATGACGGCAAATCGGTTTTGGATACGGCCGTTGCCGTATATTATCAGGGCCCCAAAAGTTATACGGGGGAAGATTCTTTTGAGCTTACCGTCCACGCCGGGGAATACATAAAAGCCAGACTGCTGGAAATTGTTTTTTCCTTGGGTGCGCGCCTTGCCGAACCCGGCGAATTTACCATGCGCGCTTATCTTAACGGAAAAATGGATTTGGCTCAGGCACAGGGCGTAGCCGATATTATCGCGGCGAAAAACAAATCGGCCCACCGCGCGGCTTTAAATATTTTAGACGGCAGATTATCCGAAAAGTTTAAAAATATCCGCGCCGCTTTGACGGAACTTTTGGCGAAAACGGAAGTCCGCATAGATGACGCGGACGACGAAATGCAAGCCTTAAGCGAAGATGAAATATTCCCTTTTTTAGACGGAGTTATAAATCAAATTGAAGCTTTGGCCTCAACTTTCAGCGCGGGTCGTTTGGTTAAAGAGGGGATAAAAACTGCGATAGTCGGCGTTCCCAACAGCGGCAAGAGCAGCCTTTTAAACGCTCTTTTGGGTTTTAACAGGGCGATAGTTTCCCCGGTAAGCGGAACCACTCGCGATACCGTTGACGCGGTTTTAAAAATAAATGATTTTTCCTTGGTTTTGACGGACACCGCCGGCATACGCGCCGACCATTCCGACGCGGCGGAAGCCGAGGGCATAGAAAGAAGCCGCAAAGCCATGCATTCTGCCGATATAATAATATTTTTGGCGGATTTGCACGCGGACGCCAAAGCGCAGGAAAAAATTTTAAAGGAAGCTCTTTCAACCGGCAAAAAGGTTTTAAAAGTGTTAAATAAAACGGATTTGTCGCTCCCCGCGGAAGGAAAAGAGGGGGAGTATGATTGTTTTATTTCCTGCAAAACCGGCGCGGGGCTTGAGGAGCTTAAAAACAAAATAACTTCGGCGATAGGCTTAAGCGCTTTGCAGGAAGACGATATCCTTATCACTTCCGCCGCGCATTATAAAGCTTTAAAGGAAGCTTCCGCCGAACTGCAATTTGCCAAAGAGCGTTTTGAGGAATTGGAACTTATGGCGGAGCATATCCGCCGCGCTCTTTTAAGCCTGCGCCGTTTGATAGGGGAAGTTACCCCCGACGACGTACTTGGCGAAATATTTTCTAAATTTTGCGTAGGTAAATAAATTTATGTTCGTTTACGATAAAACTTTCGACGTTATAGTAATAGGCGGCGGGCACGCCGGATGCGAAGCGGCTTTGGCTTCGGCCAGGCTGGGCGCGTCTACGCTTTTGATAACCCAAAATCTTGATACGGTTGCGCAGATGTCCTGCAATCCGTCTATAGGCGGTATAGCCAAAGGGCAGATAGTAAGGGAAATAGACGCTCTCGGCGGCGCCATGGGCAAAGTTACCGACGCCGCGGCCGTGCATTATCATATGCTTAACACTGGCAAAGGGGAAGCGGTATGGTCCCCGCGCGTACAGTGCGATAAAAAAATATACCAATACACATATAAGCATTTTCTGGAACTTCAGCCCAATTTGCATATAATCCAGGACGAAGCCAAAAATATCGTTTCGACGGATAATGCCGTAACCGCGGTGGATACTTTAAGGCAAACTCGCTACAAAACCAAAACCGTAGTTGTTACGCCGGGCACTTTTATGAAAGGCACGGTCCATATCGGCAAGCTTATGCTTGAAGGCGGGCGCTATAACGACGTCGCCAGCAATTACTTAAGCCAAAGTTTGGCCGAATGCGGCATAAAGATAGGCCGTATGAAAACCGGCACTCCCATGCGCATTAACGGCAGGACGGTTGATTTTTCCAAATTTACGCCTCAGCCTTCCGATAATCCTTATACGCCCATGTCGGTATTCAACAGGCCGGAAGACAAAAAATTTCTGCAATGCTATATAGCGCGCACCACTGATAAAACGGCGGAAGTGCTTAAAGAACATATTCTGGAATCGGCTTTATATTCCGGCAATATTCACTCGATAGGTCCGCGCTATTGCCCTTCAATAGAGGATAAAGCCGTAAAATTCCCGGAAAATAAACATCATCCTCTTTTCCTTGAGCCCGAAGGCCTTAACACGGAGGAGTATTATATACAAGGTTTTTCCACCAGTCTGCCGGAATATGTGCAGTACGAACTTTTAAAATCCGTTCCCGGCCTTGAAAACGCCCAAATCGTCCGCGCGGGTTATGCAATAGAATATGATTACGCTGATCCTACCTGCCTTAACGCGGCTTTGGAAGTTAAAACCGTCCCCGGCTTATTTTTTGCCGGGCAGATTAACGGAACGACCGGTTATGAAGAAGCCGGCGGGCAGGGCCTTATGGCGGGGCTTAACGCCGCATTGAAAGCGCAGGGAAAAGCCCCTTTCGTTTTAAGGCGCGATCAGGCTTATATCGGCGTATTGATAGACGATTTAATAACCAAAGGCGTAAACGAGCCTTACCGTATGTTTACAAGCCGTGCGGAATACAGGATAATTCTCAGGACGGACAACGCCGATTTGCGCCTTAGCGGTTTTGCGATAGAATTGGGTTCTCTTCCGGCGGATTACGCAAAGCCTTTTGCTGCCTATAAAGCGGCGGTGGAGAAATTGCTTAAAAACCCGGAAGCCGGCATAGAGGAAGCGGATTTAAGTCCGTGGTCTTTAAGCGCGGCTAAAAATACGGCGGCTGTTCAGCGCAAATACGCCGGCTACTTGGAACGCAACTTAAAAGACGCAAAAGCTTTGGCCAACGCCGATAAAATAGTTATCCCGGAAGGCTTCGACGTCGCCGGCGTAAAAGGAATATTGATAGAGTCAAGCCAAAAGCTGGCCAAAATCAGGCCCTCAACATTGGGCCAGGCCGGCAGAATCCCTGGCATTACTCCGGCGGATTTGCAGCTCATCGCCATACATATAGAAAAATTCAGAAGGGCTAAAAATGAAGTTAAGAACTGATTTCTTGGAGTCTTTAAATCTTTCTCTTTCGCCTTCTCAGCTGGAGGCTTTGCGCTGCTACGCGGCTTTGGTTTGGCTTAAAAAGGACGATTTGAATTTAACCAGCGTTGAAAGCGAACAGGAAATTTGGGACAGGCACATTACCGACGGGCTTTTTGCCGCTTCTTTGATAAAAGCTTTGTCCGCTGGCAAAAAAACTTACTCTTTGGCCGATTACGGCGCGGGCTGCGGTTATATAGGGCTCAGCGCGAAAATCGCTTTGGGCGAAGCCTGCGATTTAACGCTCGTGGAAACTTTGGGCAAGAGATGTCTTTTTATGGAATGGTGTATAATGAAGCTCGGCCTTAAAGGCGCGCGTACTCTTAACGTGCGTGCCGGCGCGTCGGGCGGAAAAGCCGGCCCTTTTGATTTTACGCTGGAAAGAGCCATGGGCAAAATCAACGACATTTTGCCTTTATGCTGCGCGGATTTGAAGAACGGCGGATTTTTTACGGCTTTTCAGACGGAAGACAGAGAATGGTCCGAAGAAGTTTTAAAAGTATGTTCATGCTCTTATGAACGTAATTTAAGCCGGGAATATAAACTGTTCGGGGAAGATAAAACAAGAAGGCTGTCGGTTTTCAAAAAGATTTAAATATGGATATCACAAAGAAACTTTACCTTTTGGTATTTATTCTTTTAACCGCTTTGGGCGTATTCGTTTATAATCAGCCCAACGCGCTTGTTTCGCCCGATGACGACGAACTCCGCGCCGCGCGCATAAACCAAGCGGTGAAGCGCGTAATAAGCGGGCGGGAAGAAGAAAAGCACAATTCCTTTTTTAATCAGGTGCCGGATATGCGCGTAACCGATAAGTACCGCGCCGCCAAAGAGGAAGAAAAAAAGTTTAACGTAAAACGCCGCAAGGACGCTCAAAAAATAAATGTGGATTTGGGGAAAGAAGACGCTGAAAGCGAACTTCAGGCGCGTAACGAAAGGATAAAAAACGTCCAGCAGACGCTTTCAAAACTTCATGAGGAATCATTGCCGCCTCTGCCGGAGGGTTTCTTTTCGGCGACGGCGCGGCCTTATGTCATGTACAGGGAGTACACTCCGCTTACTGACGATTTTAAAACTTTGGTGCTTAAAATGCACTCCAGCCTTTTAAAGAATGTTACGCCTTTTTCCGTATTGACGGAAGTAAAGCGCATACTTTTAATGGTGTTCAGAACCAAATCCAGTTATACTTCATACTCGGGCCGCCCCGATTGGAGCGGCGGCGCGGCGAATATATCGGCCCAGTATATATATTTAATGGAAAACCGCAATTTCAAAAGCAATTTTATGCATGAGCTTACCCATATTTATTTTGACGGATTTTTTGAGCCTTCTTCCGCGCCTAGCTGGCTGAGCGAGGGCTTTGCCGTCTACGTTCAATCGCTCTACCAAAGCCCGGCGGAAAACGAATGGCTTAACGTTTTCGGTCTTAAATTCGCGCGGGAAGAGTACATAGATTTTGAAGAATTTACCAATGTGCCGTCTTTATCCGGCTATGAAAAGGACGACGTTGCCATGTGGTATGCCCAGGCATACAGCGTTGTAAAATTTCTTTTTGAGCGTTACGGCAAAGACGATTTCTATCAATTCAGCAAGAATTTGAAAGACGGTATGCCTTTGGGGCGGGCGATGTTCCGCTCTTACGGTATGCCTTTAAAC
>NZ_CALGEO010000157.1:0-8278 GCF_937881865.1 Candidatus Proelusimicrobium excrementi | reverse complement strand
CAGGATTCACATGTAATCTCTCTATGATTCTACTTGTTAGGCCACCAATTTGCAAGGAATAGTGCTGGGAAAATATAAAAATGCAACGGAGTATGCGCAAAGAAGAGGACTTTCCGGGGCTGTCGGCAAACGGTTCGGAATAGGGTACTGTCCGGATTCTTACGGTGTCCTTGCGAATCATTTGCGTTCCTTGGGATATACTTCCGCTGAAATGAAAGAAGGCTTTCTTTGCGGCGAGGGTAAAAACGGTAAGCTTTTTGATTATTACAGAGGACGGCTCATTTTCCCGATAATCGACCCTGCAGGCAACGTTGTTGCCTTTGGAGGAAGAGCGCTCGGAGATGAAAAACCGAAATATTTAAATACAAACGATACACCCGCATTTAAGAAAGGCAGAAACCTTTTTGCCTTGAACTATGCGAAAAACTCAAAAGAGGATTATTTTATCCTTTGCGAAGGATATACAGACGTTATAGCGTTGCATGCCGCAGGATTCACATCCGCCGTTGCAGGCCTCGGTACGGCTTTTACGCAGGAACAGGCGGCGATGCTGAAAAAATACAAAAGCAAGGTCGTTATATGCTACGACGGTGATGAAGCCGGACGAAAGGCGACAAACAGAGCCATCCCCATTCTGACAGCGGCATCTCTTGAAGTGCGCGCGCTTTCGCTGCCGGTAGGCGTTGACCCCGATGAATTCATACAAAAGTACGGCAAGGAGCATTCGGCAGATAAAAATCAGGGAGCGACCCTTCAATTTACCTGCCTAAAACGACTGTTTTTGGACTGCAAGAATGCCGTCAGTATCCCGACAGCTCTTCCTATTCTTCATAGGATTCCAAAAACAGAAAAATTGTTTATAAGCCCAAAAGGCTTACATTAAAAAGCGGAGTGCCCGCCGTTTAACTTAGTTTATTATATCAAAAAGCGGACTTGCCGCCATAAAAAGGCGAAAAGCATAATTTGATAAAATATATGTGATGGAAACAATCGCAAAAAATCCTTTTAAAGCGCGCAAACTAGGCCAGCTGCTGATAAAATTTTCCGCACCGGCCGTGGCGGGAATGTTCGTAAACGCGCTTTATAATATAGCTTC
Source organism: Candidatus Proelusimicrobium excrementi (assembly GCF_937881865.1). Taxonomy (NCBI): domain Bacteria; kingdom Pseudomonadati; phylum Elusimicrobiota; class Elusimicrobia; order Elusimicrobiales; family Elusimicrobiaceae; genus Candidatus Proelusimicrobium; species Candidatus Proelusimicrobium excrementi. The sequence goes on along the minus strand of NZ_CALGEO010000157.1, from coordinate 7,182 downwards.
CAGAATTTTTATAGGCAATGAAGTCGGCTCCCTGGGTATCGCGGGCATAAGCATTTTGTTCCCCATGGGCCTGATATTCATAGCTTTCAGTATGCTTATAGGCGTAGGCAGCAACGCTTTGTTTTCCATACGCCTTGGGGAAAAACGCTACGAAGACGCCCAAATGATTTTGGGCAACGCATTCGTTTATCTTGTTTTGATAGCCGCCTTGGAAATTTCCGTTTCCTATATATTCCTTGATAAAATTTTGGCTTTTATGGGCGCCACGCCGGAAATTATGCCCTATGCCCAAGCTTATGCAAGGCCGATACTTTTCGGTTACTTCTTTTTTATAATCGGGCTCGGTTTAAACAATTTTATCCGCTCAAGCGGAAACCCCAAAACCGCAATGGCGACACAGATTATCGGCGCATGCATAAACATAATTTTTGCGCCTTTGTTTATTTTTAAGTTTGGCTGGGGTATGGCCGGCGCGGCCTGGGCGGTAGTTATAGGCCAGCTTGTATCCTTTATTTGGATAATGGCCTTTTTTACGGGCAGGCGCGCCAATTACCGCATACGCTTAAAATACCTCAACGCCCGTTTTGATATTTTTAAGGACAGCGTAACCGTAGGCTTGGCGCAGTTTATCTTCCAAATAGCCAGCGGTACGCTTAATATAATACTGAACCACGCGCTTATAAAATACGGCGGCAATATAGCGGTGTCGGCCATGGGCGTGGTAATAGCCGTAAACACAATAGTAATTATGCCTTTAATCGGCATCAGCCAGGGTGCGCAGCCCCTTATAGGCTACAATTACGGCGCAAAGAAATACGCTACCTCGATACAAACGCTCAAAATGGCGATACGCTGGGGCATGGGATTAAGTTTGATAGGCTTTATAATAATACAGGTGTTCGCGCGGCAGATAGTAAGCCTGTTTGACGCAAACGATTTACAGCTTATAGAGCTTTCCTCAAGGGCTTTAAGGATTTTCCACTTAATGCTGCCGCTTACTTCCATACCGATATTCGCCACAAGCTTCTTCCAAGCTATAAACAAGCCGGTAAAAGCCGGAGTGCTGAGCCTTTCAAGGCAGGTTCTTTTGCTGATGCCTTTGGTGGTGATACTGCCTTTATTCATGGGGCTTGACGGCGTTTTTTACGCTCCGCCGACGGCGGATTTGATTTCCGTAATTTTGGCGGTTTATTTGCTTAACAAATACTTTGCAAAACATAAACAAAGCTTTTTCTTTACCAGGCGCAAGCCTTAAGCTCAAAGGCTGTTTCCGCCCCCGCGTTTTGTTGATTTTCCCCCCGAAACGGCGTATAAAAATATGCTAATATGTTAGTAGTATGATTATATCAACAGGCCATATAAAAATTTCCAACGAGGGACCGCTGGTTTATATAGGCGGGCCATGCGTAATCGAGGGCGAAAAAGCCTATCTCGAAGCGGCAAAAAAAATTAAAGCCGCGGCGGACAAAGCCGGCGTAAAATTTATTTTAAAGGCTTCTTTTGACAAAGCCAACAGGACTTCCGTTTCCTCATACAGAGGCCCCGGCATAGAAGAAGGCCTGCGGATTTTGGCAAAAGCCAAGGCTTTGCTTAAAGCGCCCGTCCTTACCGATATTCACGAACCTTGGCAGGCCGAAAAGGCCGCAAAAGGCGCCGATATTCTGCAGATACCGGCATTTCTCTGCCGTCAGACGGATCTTCTCCTTGCCGCCGGAAAAACCGGACTGCCTGTCAACATCAAAAAAGGACAGTTCATGGCTCCTGACGGATTTGCTTTTGGCGGCCGGCAAAACGGGCAAAATCGTCAACGTCAAAAAAGGCCAGTTCCTGCCGCCGGCGAGCATAGGCAATATAATCAAAAAAATAGAAAGCACCGGCAATAAAAAAATAATGCTGACGGAACGCGGGGCAAGCTTCGGCTACGGGGATTTGATAGTGGATATGCGCTCTTTGGAGATTATGAAACGCACGGGATATCCCGTCATTTTCGATTTGACGCATTCCCTGCAGAAACCGGGCGCTTTGGCCTGCGGGACAGGCGGGGATAAAAGCTTTGCTTTCGCATTGGCCAGAAGCGCGGCGGCGGTCGGCATAGCCGGGATATTTTTTGAGGCGCACCCAAATCCGCCCGAGGCTTTGTCGGACAGCGCCAATTCCCTTGACATGAAAGAAACTTTCACTATGATAAGCCAAACGCAAATCATAGACCGCGCGGCGAAGAAATGTCTGAAGAAATAAAATTTAAAACCGTACTTATAAAAACTTTAAAAATTTTGGGCGTTTTATACTGCCTTTTGGCTGTAGTTTTTACGATTTTGATTTACGGCCTAAACAAACTTGAAAGGCCTTATCACAAAAGGCAAATACCCACGGAGCTTACACCATGGCTGAAATGAAACAATACACGGACGAAGAAATTATTTCCATAGCTAAAGAAGTTTTTAAAACCGAAGAACACGCCTTAAAAACAACCGGCGCGGCCGTAGACGGGCAATTTGTGCAAGCGGTAAGAACAATAGCCGCCTGCAAAGGCAGGCTGGTGCTTATCGGCATAGGCAAAAGCGGACATATCGGGCGCAAAATAGCCGCCACCTTGGCTTCCACCGGTACGCCTTCTTTCTTTGTCCACCCTACCGAGGCTCTGCACGGCGATTTGGGCATGATTACCAATCAGGATTTGGTTTTGGCTTTGTCTTTTTCCGGCCAAACGGAAGAAATAAGCAAAATCCTTATGCCGCTGAAAAAAGAGAAAGTCAAAATAATTTCCATGACGGGCAACCCCAAATCCAATTTGGCTTTAATGTCCGATTTGCATATAGGCGTTGTTGTGGAAAGGGAAGCCTGCCCGTACAATCTTGCGCCGACGGCTTCAACAACGGCAATGCTCGCCTGCGGGGACGCTTTGGCTATAGCTTTGATGAAAATCAAACATTTTGAAAAGAAAGATTTTGCGCTTTTTCACCCGGGCGGATCGCTTGGCAAACTGCTTACTTACACCGTAAAAGACATTATGTTTACGGGTAAAAATCCGACGGTGCCGCTTAACGCCACGGTGCAGGATACACTGCTGGTAATGACCAAAAATAAATCCGGCGCGGCCAGCGTCGTAGACGGCGAAGGCCGCCTTAAAGGTTATTTTACCGACGGGGATTTAAGACGCGCGCTTCAAAAACAGCAGGATATTTTAAAGCTGAAAATAACGGAAGTCATGACGCATTCGCCTTTCGCTTTTCAGCCTGAAACACCGGCGGTTGAAGCGGCTAAAATCATCAATGACAAAAAAATCGATAATGCGCCGGTAACGGACGGCGAAGGCAAAGTAATAGGCTTTTTGGATAAGGACAATCTTATAGAATTTATAGCTCTTACGGATAAAAAATAAAATGATTAAGTTAAGCGGTTTAAAACTCTTTTTTACCATTTCGCTGGCGGCGGCGTGTTTGGCGGCCTGCGGGGAAAAAAACTCCTCCCAGCCCCCCTCCGGCCCGCTTCAGCGCGGGGAGGACGTAATAATATCCGAATCCGAAATGGGAGAAAGCAAATGGCTGCTTACCACAAAATCGGCCGATTATTACGACGAGGAGCAGAAAGTCGTCCTTACCGCCCCCAAGCTTGTTAATAAAACCGGAGGGAAGGAAGATTCCTCAATCAAAGCCGACAAAGGTTCTTATGAATTTAATAAAGGCCTTATAACTTTAAGCGGAGGAGTTACGGGCGTTTCTTTGAGCGAAGGCGCAACGATAAAAACTTCAAAAATGTACTACGACACAAAAACGCGCAAAGTGTGGACTGACGAACCCGTAACCTTAAAAAGGGGCGGCGTAACAGTAAAAGGGCAGGCTCTGGAAGCCAACGCGGACTTTTCCGAAATACAGCTTTATCGTCAAAAAACCCAACTGCCCAAAGAACTTCGCGATTTTGACAAAGGCCCGGTGGAACTATGAAAAAATTTATTTTAATATCCGCCGTATTGGCTTTACTTTCCGGCGCGGCGTTTGCACAAAAACAGCAAACCGAAGAACTTTCCGCCATTTTGGGCGGCATGGTTAAAAGCGACCGCTGGATAATCCGCAAGGATAAAGCGGAGGAGGAATTTATCGGCAACGTTCATTATGAAAACGAAAATTATAAGATTTCCGCGGACAGAGCGCTTTCCCAAAGAAGCTTAAACGTCTATACTTTAAGCGGAAACGTTTTTGCCCAAAGGTCGCAGGACGGGCAGACGATTTCATTGCAGGCGGCAAAAGTGTTTTTCAACCGCAAAAAAGATTCCGGCTACGCTCAAGGCTCAAAGAAGAAGCAAATTAAAGCCTCTTTCGCCAATCCGAACAATACTTTTAACTTATACGCCGACAGAGTAGATTTTTCAAATAAATTTAAATTATTTAAAGCCGAGGGCGACTGCGAACTCAGCGACTTAAACAATACACTCTATGCCGGCGAAATGACTTACGACGTGCCCTCCGGCGTTTTTACCGCCGAGAAAAGAAGACCGACGCTGTTCGGCTTCAACGACGACGGCGACTACGCCCTTCAGGCTGACGTCATTGCCGCAGACAATAAAAACGGCGTCTATAAAGCTTCCGGCGGGGTGCGCGGCTGGATAACGCCCGCCGAGGATATATCAAAATACACTCAAGGACAAAAAGATGGAACTCAGATCTTCTAATATAGAAAAAGTTTATAAAGAAAGACGCGTCGTAAAAGGCGTGGATATTTACGTTCGCTCAGGGGAAATCGTCGGCCTGCTGGGCCCTAACGGGGCGGGTAAAACCACAAGTTTTTATATGCTTGTCGGCTTTATAAAACCGACTTCCGGCAAAGTTTTTATAGACGGGGAAGACGTTACCCCGCTGCCCATGTACGAACGCGCGCGCCACGGCTTGGGCTACCTTGCGCAGGAACCGACAATCTTCCGCGGGCTCACGGTGGAAAACAATCTTTTGGCTATTTTGGAACGCATTGAACCAGATAAAAACAAACAAAAACAAAAAGTGGCGGAGCTCTTGGAAGAATTCGGCCTTACCCGTCTGGCCAAACAAAAAGCTTGGACGCTTTCCGGCGGAGAAAAACGCAGAATGGAAATAGCGCGCTGCATGATAAGCAACCCAAAAATTATTTTATTGGATGAGCCTTTCGTCGGTATAGACCCTATTACCGTTTCCGAACTTAGGCAGATGATTTTTAAACTTAAAGATAAAGGCATCGGCGTTTTAATTACCGATCACAACGTGCGCGAAACCCTGCCGCTGACGGAAAGGGCTTATCTTATTTACGACGGCAAAATCCTTGTGGAAGGCGATCAAAACACCCTGCTCAACGACGCCAACGCGCGCAAATTTTACTTGGGCGAAGACTTTAAAATGTAAGGAGTTTTTTATGGCATTTAATTACGAAGAAAGATTTTTATATATGGAAAACGTAAGCATAAGGGAAGTCGCCAAAAAAGTGCAGACTCCGTTTTTCTGCTACAGCAAAAGAGCTTTGAAAGAGAACTTCGCCAAATTCAAAAACGCCTTTCCCAAAGCTACGATATGCTACGCCGTAAAAGCCAACAACAATATAGCAGTAATCAAAACTTTGGCCGCCTGCGGAGCCGGCGCGGACGTGGTAAGCGGCGGGGAACTTTATCTTGCCTTAAAATGCGGCATTCCCGGCGGCAAAATAGTTTATTCCGGCGTCGGCAAAACGGAAAAAGACATCAGCCTTGCCATACAAAACGAAATCAAACAAATAAACATTGAATCCGCGGAAGAGCTTGAGGCCGTCAACCAAACCGCAATAAGGCTTTGCACGCGCGCAAATATAGCTTTAAGGATTAATCCCGGCGTAGACGCGCACAGCCACGATAAAATAACCACGGCGCGCGTTACGGATAAATTCGGCATTTTATGGCCGGACGCTTTGGAACTTTACAAAAAAGCCGCAGAGATGAGCGGCGTTAGAATAAAAGGCATAGCGGTTCATATAGGTTCGCAGATATTGGATTTAAAACCTTTTGAGGAAACCTTCAAAAAACTCGTTAAAATGGTTAAAGAACTGGAAAAGAACGACATAACCATTGAAAATATCGATATCGGCGGCGGCTTGGGCGTAGTTTATAATTATAAAGAAGATAAACCCGTCCGTACGGAAGCTTTCGCAAAATTGGTTGACAAGTACCTTTCCCCGCTCAAAAAACATATTATTTTGGAACCGGGCCGCAAAATAGTGGCCAATGCCGGGATATTGGTATCAAGCGTACTTTATAATAAAAAAAGCGGCAGGAAGGATTTTTTAATCATCGACGCCGCCATGAATGATTTTATGCGCCCGGCTTTATATTCCGCCTGGCATGAAATCCTGCCCGTCAGGGATTGGAACAACCGCGTAATGAAGAAATACGATATCGTCGGCCCGGTTTGCGAAAGCGGAGACACCTTCGCAAAAAACAGGGAACTGCCCCAGCTTGAACACGGCGAACTTGTGGCGATAATGGGTGCGGGAGCCTACGGCAGCAGTATGGGCGGCACTTATAACTTCAGGCCGCTTACGCCGGAAGTTATGGTGGAAGGATCTAAGTTTAAAATAGTCCGCAAACGCCAAAGCATTGAAGAAATGGCCGAAGCCCAGCTTGACCTGATGAAGTAGATTATAAATTATAAATACACTTATGAAAAAAATATTCATATTTTTTATTTCGATGATATATTTAAATGGCTGCTCTTGTTTTGTCGGCTCAAGACAAAATGTTAGCATAATGACAAACGTTCCCAATTCAAAAATATTTGCAAATGGCGAAATGGTTGGACATGGAACAGCAATGTTTTCAGCAAAAAGAAATCAAAATGTTCAAATAATGGCTCAAGCTGAAGGTTATTATCCAGCTTATTCTATGATAGATTCGAACTTAAGTACCACAGGAATATTGGATCTGGTAGGTATATTTGTTTGGTTAGTTCCATTCATAGGGCTTTTAACGCCAGGCTCAAAAGCTTTAGACCGACAAAATGTTGCTGTGGAACTTGTTCCAGTACAACAAGTTCCTGACCTGTTTAAAGAACACGATTTTACTTTGTGTACTTACAGTGCCTCTTTCCACAATTTTAGCGCTGCTTATTGCAGTAGCACTGAATTCGATTAAGCCTCTGCAGAGGGTTCTGCAGATGCGGCAAATATCCTTAAACCTTCCCTTGCAAAGGG
>NZ_CALGEO010000156.1:0-3053 GCF_937881865.1 Candidatus Proelusimicrobium excrementi | reverse complement strand
TTTTTTCTTCGCTTAAATACCGCGGCGGCAAAGCCGCCATCGTTCTAGGTATTCTGCGCTTAGAATAAAACTTAAATTTACCTCAAATCTGAAAAACCACGCCGGTTAAATTCTATTACACTATTTGCTTTCGCGAAGTTAAACTCTGTTAGATAATAAACTGCTAACCCCAAAATAGCTCACTTAAAAATATTTTCTTCTTTTTTATATTCCTATCTCTATACATATCCGGTCATAAAATGATTCCATAACTTTTTACTGTTTAATGTAGGTCAGTTTTTATTTGACGGCTTGTAGTTTTTTGCCGTGTCGTACGTAGGAGCGTTTTGTAAAATCATAAAACGGTACTAACCGCCCCGGCTTCAATCAAGAAGCCGGGGTTTTGGCCTAATGCGTTAATATCCGCTAGAAAAAGCTTAAAGAGGCCTGCTCAGAATCTTGCGTTTCCTTTTTATAGCTGTAAACGGCGTAACGGAGCGCGTCAAGCGCGTGGTCGTTAAACTTTACGGGCTCTTCAAGGATATTGCCGTTAAGGTCGGTCTTCCAGCTGTAAGATTCTATTTCTTTAATCAGATTAACGGAGCTTTTTGTTATAAGCAGTTCTCCGCAGCTTTTAACGGCCATTATTCCGTTTAAGATATTTTTGTCGGCCGGTTTTACGTTGAAACCGGCGCGGTAAATGGCCTCTATGCGGGCGGGTTCCGCGCTGTCCGCGTAAATGACGTTCCCGCGCTCCTTAGGCGGTATTATCAGCTTTAGTTCGTCAATTAGATTCTCGTTCGTAAGGCCGGTTTTGTAAAGTTTTTCTTCCGCGCATAACGCGCCGTCTTTTATGTACACTTTTACCAGCGCGGTGGGATTGTTAAAGCCGAAATCCAATCCCCAAATAACTTCTTCCGGGGCTTCAAAGGGAACGTCAACGCCGTGCCAGGCGGAATAAATTATTTTATCGCTTCTGCCCCATTTGCCCAAAGCGTATACTTCATAGGCGTTTTTATCGTAAGTTTTTAAGGATAACAAAGTGTTTATGTATTCCTTGGAAAGGAAAGGGTTATCCTTATAACTGCTGTGTATTACCTGCACTTCGGGGCGGTGAATAAGTTTTTTGGCTATCCAGCTGTTGGCATCGGTGGGGTTCAGCGTCAGGAATATTTGGTTAAGGGCGTTTTCTTCCTTGGGGGCGGAAAGGCGCGTCAGCAGGATAAGATAATCCTGATAGGTAAATTCGGTGGCTTCTTCCATCCAGATATAATTAAACTCGGAAGATTTTATTTTTTCCGGGTCGTCTAAAGAAAAGAACTGTATTCTGCTTTTGCCCAAAAGGTAGAAATTGCCCGTTTTATTTAATTTATCGCTTTGAAACAGCCCGTATTTTTGCAGCATTTCAACAATAAGGCGGAAAGCCGTCATTTTTAGGGCGGGCATGGTTTTCCTGGTTACGGCTATAAGTACGGAGGCGTTCAAAGCGCGCATTATCAAAAGCTGAGCCATGGCGTAGCTTTTGCCGGAACGCGCCCCGCCTATATTTACAACTGTTTGTTTTTTAGCTTTAAAGTTCTCTTTAAAAATCCTGCCTACTTTAAATTTATTCGTCGCCGTCATAGATTATTTTACCGGGCGTTTCCGCTTTTTTGGGGGATTCTTTGGGCGATTTGTTGTATTTTTTAGGCAGGCGGTTTGTAAGAGAAAAACATAATATCCCGGCCGTTTTTGATTTTAAAGCGGCTTCTATCAGGGCTATTTCCAGTTTTAAATTTATTATTTTGTCGAAAGCTTTTAAAAAACTTTTGTCTTTTGAAAGTGCGGAGCAGAGCAGATGCTTGGGGAAGGCGGAAGCCTCCAAAGCTTCGGTAACGCTGTCCGATTCCTGCAAAGTTTTTAGGAAGTTTTCTTTAAGGGTTTTGTCTGTATTTTTTTGCATATTACCGTCGGGGAGATTATATGACGGCTCAAAAATAATATAGCAAATTATGGCGCGCGGCGCAAAAAGCCGGGCTGCTTGCGGCCCCGAGCGCATTTGACGCTTTTTTGCTTTTAATGCCGTCCGTGGCTTTGCCGCAGGTTCTTTTGGGGCTTTTATCCGGGCTTAACGTAACGCTGCCGGGTAAAGTTAAAACGGCCGCTTTAAATTTTATGGTTGAAGAAAACGCGTCCGCGCGGAATATTTTTTAAGCGGGGATGAACTTTCCGCCGGGAAAGCCAAATCTTTTTTAGGCTATTTCCCGCAGGAGCCCAGCCTTTACCCTGATTTAAGCTGCATGGAGCATTTGGAATTTTTCCGTGATTTATACGCCATAAAACAAAAGGATTTTGAGCCGCGCGCGGAAGAACTTTTCAATGCGACGGGCATGGCCCCTTTTAAAGGGCGGCCCGCAGGGAAGCTTTCCGGCGGGATGTATAAGAAACTTGGGCTTATGTGCGTGCTTTTAAACCGGCCGCGCCTTTTGCTTCTTGACGAGCCGACAATCGGCGTGGATCCCGTAAGCCGCCAGCAGCTGTGGGATTTGGTTTATTTTTGGCAGTACTGCGCTATACTTGCGGTTATCTGCCTTATAACTTGCAGCGCGGCTTATAAAAATTTCAGATCAAAGCTGAATTAGACGAAGACGGACGGGCTTTTTAGGGCCCGTCCGTAAAACTTTTTAAAACCGCTTTTTACCTTGAAGCTATTTTGTTTACCAAGGCTTCCAAAGCGGGTTCTTCCACGTCAAAAACTCTGCCCTCGTCGCAGGCTTTTGCCACGGCCGGATCAAGCGGCAGTTTTACCGCCGGGGAAATATTGAACTCTCCGGCTGTTTCGTAAAGGCGGCTCTTGCCGAAAAGTTCCGTTTCCTTGCCGCAGTCCGGGCATTTGAAATAACTCATGTTTTCCACAAGGCCAAGCACTTTAACGTCCATTTTTTCCGCCATTTTTACGGCCTTGTCTACTATCATTCCGACAAGCTGCTGCGGGGAAGTGACTATAATAACGCCGTCTATAGGCAAGGACTGAAACACCGTCATGGTTACGTCGCCGGTGCCGGGCGGCATATCAATAAAAAGATAATCCAAAT
>NZ_CALGEO010000155.1:0-6220 GCF_937881865.1 Candidatus Proelusimicrobium excrementi | reverse complement strand
CGGGCGGCTTTCCACCGTGCCGGTCGCGTCGCGCAGGGAATATAATTTTTTATCCGCGGGCGCAAGATCCGCCGTCTGCCCGAACATACATACGCCTATTTCTTTAACTTGTTTATATATTTGTTTTACAGGGGTCCTTACGTTGAAACCTTTTATGGATTCAAGCTTGTCAAGAGTACCGCCGGTATGGCCGAGCCCGCGCCCGGACATCATCGGCACGGCAACGCCCGCGCAGGCTACAAGCGGGGCCAGCGGTATGGAAATACCGTCGCCTACGCCGCCGGTTTTGGGGGCTTTGATGTTTTTAAATTCCAGTCTGTCGCCGGAGGCCGCCATGGCTTTGGTGAACATGGCTGTTTCTTTGTCGCTTAAAGGATTGGCGAAAGCCGCCATTAAAAAAGCGGAAAGCTGATAATCCGGGACGGTACCTTTAGCCGCGCCTTGGGCTATAAAGGTAAATTCCTCCTGGGTTAAAGGCAAACCGTTTCTTTTTTTTATAATAATGTCTAACATTCTCATAAATAAACGCTCCGTAGTAAGTAATAAATCTTAAGTGCCGCCGGTAACAAGCAGTCTAACATTTATTTCCATAAAATTCCACCCCGTACGCGTAAAGGGGAAATTATAAGCTTTTTATTTTATACAATTTAATATATACAGTTATGGAGGCTGCGTGAAAAAACTATTAAACGTTTTCGTCAAAAAAGATTTTATGGCTTTGTTTTGGGCTTGCTCGGCAGGGGCCTTCGGGGATAATATGCTTAGGACGGCTTTCGCCGCTTTTATAGCTTTTAATCTCAACGATTTCACTTACAGGCAATACAGCTCTTACATAACGGCGGCTTTGGTTTTTTATATGCTGCCGTTTTTTGTTTTTTCTGGATTAAGCGGACAGCTTGCCGATAAACTTTCAAAAGCGAAGCTTATTCGCGCGGTAAAGCTTACGGAAGTGTTTACGGCTTTCCTGGCGGCGTTCGGGTTTTATATAAAGAGCCCTTTGTTTTTAATCGGAGTGATTTTTATCCTCGGTATGCAAGGGGTTTTCCTTAACCCGGTAAAATATGCGGTAATACCGCAAATAGTACGCAGGGAACAGCTGGTTTACGCCAACAGCCTTATGGAGGCGGGGCGTTACGTTTCCATTTTGACCGGTACGCTTTTGGGCTTGTTGTTCGCCAAAAGCCCCAGCTTGGGCCTTAACGTGGCCTGCCCGGCGATGATTGCTGTTTCTTTGGCGGGGTATGCCGCGGCGTGTTTTATAACAAAAAGGGAAGGTTCCGACAAAGAACTTACTGTGGACTTGAATATTTTTAAAAGCCTTTACGAAACCGCCGTCCTGTTTTTTAAAGAGAAAAACCTGTTCCTTTGTATGCTTGCCATAGCTTGGTTTTGGGTTTTGGGGGCCATATTCCTTTCCCAGCTGCCGGATCTTTCTAAAAATATTTTGCATGCCGATGATAAAGCTTTAAACTATTTGCTGGCCATTTTTACGTGCAGCGTTGCGCTGGGCGCGCTTTTGTGCCGCAAGCTTTTAAAGGCGTCGGTCAGCGTTAAATACGTTCCTTTGAGCATGATAGCCATGTCTTTGGGCATGCTTGATTTATCCTGGGCGATATTAGGCGCGCAGAGCTCAATGGAAGTAATAGGCTTTAAAACTTTTATTTCCACTTTCGGCGGGATAAGAATCTCTTTCGACATCTGCCTTATATCGCTTTGCGCGGGGCTTTATATAGTGCCGATGACGAGTCTTCTTCAGGTTTTGTCTTCTTCTTCCAGACGTGGGCGGGTTTTCGGCGCAAGCACTTTCTTCAACGCCTGCGCTTTGCTTTTGGCCGGGCTGTGCAGTATGGCCCTTTTGGGAATGGGCTTTGGCACTCCGCTGATTATTTTTATATTGGCCGCGCTTAACATAGCGGGCGCGGTTTATATATGCAAACTACTGCCGGATTACGTTTTGCGTTCCGCTTTGTTTTTTATTTTAAATTCGCTTTATTCGATAAAAGTCAAAGGTATGGAAAATTACCGCGCCGCCGGCGGCAGAACTTTGATAATAGCCAATAACAATTCCTTCCTGGACCCGCTTATAATGGCGGCTTTTTTGCCCGATGACATCGCTTTTGTCGTAGACGGAACCATAGCCAAAAGGTTTTGGGTAAAGTTCTTTCTGCGTTTTATAAAACATTATCCGGTGGATCCGACAAACGCCATGTCGGTCAAAACGATTATAGACGAAGTTAAAAAAGGCCGCAAAGTGATAATCTTCCCGGAGGGCAGAATTTCCACCACCGGCGGCGTAATGAAGATTTACCCCGGCCCGGCCATGATAGCGGAAAAGAGCGGCGCGAAGATACTTCCGCTTTTCGTGCAGGGAACCCAGTACTCCCGTTTTGCCTATTTCGGGCGCAAGCTGCGCCACAGACCGGATGTTGAGTTTTCCTTGAACATTATGCCGGCCGTAAAGCTTGATTTGCCCACGCACCTTAAGAGCCGAGAGAGAAGATACAAAGCCGAGGACAAAGTCTATGATTTGATGACGAATATGCGCTATCAAAGCTCAAATTTGGATATAACGCTCTTCCGCGCGCTTATAGAGGCTTCAGACTTCGCCGGGCGCGGGCTTCGCGCGCTGGAAGACGTCAACCGCAAAGGCGTAAGTTTTTCCACTTTGCTTACGGGTTCTTTTCTCTTGGGCAAAAAGTTCTCGGCATTTACGGAAGAGGGGGAAAACGTCGGCGTTTTGCTGCCAAATATGAACGCCTGCGCTTTGACTATTTTCGGCCTTATGGCTTACGGCAGAGTGCCGGCGATGATAAATTTCTCTTCGGGAGTTAAAAATATTCTTTCGGCCTGCCGCTCCGCCGCGTTAAAAACGGTAATTACGTCTAAACTGTTTATCGCAAAAGGCGGTTTGGAAAATGTCCGCGACGCTATGGAAAAAGCCGGCGTAAAAATGGTTTACCTTGAAGATATACAAAAAACGGTAACCGCGTTTGACAAAATTAAGGCTTTGGTTAAATCCAACTTTCCCTATTTCGCTTACAAAAGAGCCTGCAGAAACCAAGACGCCGACGCTCCCGCGGTTGTTCTCTTTACCAGCGGCTCCGAGGGCGTGCCCAAGGGCGTGGCTTTAAGCCACAGAAACATCAACGCCAACCGATGCCAACTTTCAAGTTTAATTTCCTACGGGCTGGAAGATAAATTCTTCAACGCTTTGCCGATGTTCCATTCTTTCGGCTTGGTCTGCGGCTTGTTTATGCCGCTTTTAAACGGCGCATCCGTGTTTTTGTATCCTTCTCCGCTGCACTATAAAATCGTGCCGGAGCTCGTTTACGACAGAAACGCCACCGTAATTTTCGGTACGGATACTTTCCTTAACGCATACGGCAGAACCGCCCACCCTTATGACTTTTACAGTTTAAGATACGCAGCCGTCGGCGCGGAAAAGCTGAAAGACGACACGTTTAAATTATGGTCGGAAAAGTTCGGTATAAGAATACTTGAGGCTTACGGGGCGACTGAAATGTCCCCGGGGATATCCTTTACCACGCCGATGTATTTTAAGCGCGGCACCGTCGGAAGGCTCTTCCCGGGTTTGGAATACCGCCTGGAAAAAGTGCCCGGCATTGAAGAAGGCGGACGGCTTTGGGTGAAGGGCGATAACGTAATGCTGGGTTATCTTAAAGAAGATACACCCGGCGTAATACAAAAGCCCGAAGGCGGCTGGTACGATACCGGCGACATTGTGGAATTTGACGACGAGGGTTTTATAACCATAAAAGGCAGAGCAAAGCGTTTTGCCAAAATAGCGGGGGAAATGGTTTCCTTAAGCGCGGTTGAAACGGCCATTGCCAAGCTTTGGCCGGATTATATGCACGCCGTGGTGCGCGCTTTGGACCCGAAGCGCGGCGAACAGCTTGTCGCTTACACCACTAATCCTTCCGCAAAAACCGCGGATATACAAGATTATTTCCGCTGTGAGGGATTTAGCGAACTTTGGGTTCCCAAACGCATTAACGTAATGGAAAATTTGCCGTTAATGGGCACCGGCAAAGTTAACTACGTCGCTTTGGAAGAAATGGCCGCCGCGGACGGGAAATAATTTTCTGCCGGTCCCGCACGTCAAAATATATATAATGATAAAACGGAGGTAAAAATGTTTAATAACTTTAAAATGATTTTCGCTCTGGCTTTGATTGCCGGCGGGCTTTGCGCTTGCGCGCAGAAGGAAGTTCCCCAAAAGGAAGTAAAAGCCCCGGCCAAAAACACCGCCGAAAATACAAACAAACAGGAGAAAGACATGTACGTACTTTTAAAAACAAATAAAGGGGATATCGTCCTTGAGCTTAACGCGGAGAAAGCCCCTCAGACGGTGGAGAACTTCGTCAAATACGTAAACGACGGCCATTATAACGGCACCATTTTCCACCGCGTAATAAAGGGCTTTATGATTCAGGGCGGCGGTTTTAACCCCGATATGAATCAGCTGCAGACTCGCTCCCCGATTATGAACGAAGCCGACAACGGCCTTAAAAACGATAAATATACCATTGCCATGGCCCGCACTTCCGATCCTGATTCCGCCACGGCCCAGTTCTTTATCAACAGCAATGATAATGACTTCCTTAACTTCCGCTCTCAAACTATGCAGGGCTGGGGCTACGCGGTGTTCGGCAAGGTTGTTGCCGGGGAAAACGTGGTGGACGCAATAGAAAACGTACCTACCACGAGGAAGTTCCCTCATGACGACGTGCCCGTACAGCCGGTAGTTATAGAAAAGGCCGAAGTCTTAAAAGATTATAAACCGGCAAAATAAATAAGTTTATAAAAGCAAAAACCGCCCCGGCTTTAAGCTTGGGCGGTTTTTATATGTCGGCAAATATCAGTTTATTTCTTCAAATTCGCCTGAAGCGGGGTTATATTCGCTTAGGGCGCATTCTTTAATGTCAAAAAGCATGGCATGGGTTTGAAGCTTTCCTTCCTCTGCGGCCTGCTTGACGAAGGGGAAAGGATTCTATACCTCCGCATTTTGTGTGCCCCATAATGATTATATGCTTTACTTTAAGCCCTTTTACGGCATATTCAATCGCCGCGCTGGTGGCGTGATAAGAAGTGTGGCTTTCGTCGTAGGGCGGCACAAGTGCGGCGATATTGCGGGTTATAAAAATTTCGCCCGGTTCGGCTTTCATTATTATATTGGGCACCACGCGGGAATCACAGCAGGAAATTATTAAAACTTCCGCATTCTGCCCCAGGTGCAAATGCGCGTAAAATTCCTTTTTAAGCGCGGAATCCTTTTTAAATTCCAAATAGCCTTCTATAAGATTTTTGTAAGATTGCATAGAAATATTATACTTTTCTTTCTTTCTTTCCCGCTAAAAGCCGCCGAGGGGGAAAATCTGCCTCTGCCCGTCCTCTTTTGGCGGAGAAAAGCCCGCCGGCCCTGACGTGTCGTCGTTTAAATCTTAGAAAAACAGGGTTTGCGCCCTAAGAGTTTTCTCAGAATTAATAAATATTCCCCGGCCCGGCCGGTGGTTTTCTTTAGACAATAAAAAAGCCCGCTTTAAAGCGGGCTTTCAAATCTGGCTCCTCGGATAGGAGGGTTTAGACGGAAAGAGTTTTGCTGAGGAAATAAGGGCTAAAATGGTTATTTTCCGTCGGGTGAAATGAAGAAATTAGCGAAAGTAAAAAATATTAATTTCCACTAACAACAGCCACACCAACGGCCACACCAAAGCCGCTATAAAACTGGCAGGCGGTCTATGGTCGTTTCCGTTTTTATCTTGCCTAAATGGCTGTATTTTTCTGTCATTTTGATACTGCTGTGGCCCATTAGTTTACTTAAATCGTACAGGTTGCCCCCGTTTTGCATTATCAAACTTGCAAAAGTGTGGCGCAGTTTATGCACATTGCCTTCAATACTGATTTCTTCTTCCTTTAAAAAACGCGCGAAAAGCGTTGTGATTTCGTCCGCGGAATACGGGCGGCCGTTCTGCTTGGCCAAAACATAAACGCCTTGTGCCTGCGCTTTTAAGGCCTGCAAATGCTTTAATAACTGCTTACTTAAAGGAATGTGGCGGACTTCAAAATCTTTAGGATGCCAATTTTCTTTAGGTGTTATGGATAAAAGTGCCTTTTTAAAATTAAGGTCGCTCCACATAAGATTTGCCATTTCCCCGCGGCGCAAGCCCGCCTGAGAACCTAAAAGGATGACGGTTTGCTG
>NZ_CALGEO010000154.1:0-12443 GCF_937881865.1 Candidatus Proelusimicrobium excrementi | reverse complement strand
CTAAAAAGGAAGTAAATTATTACGTTTCCACAATTTCCCGCGCCAAAGACGATATGCTGGACCCGGAATCGTTTTTCGTGCACGCTCACGCAAGCAATAATCCCCGCAGGATACAGGCGGCGGAAGTCTATAAACGCTATCAGCGCAAACTTACCGCGGCGGGCGCGTTGGACTTCGGCGATTTGCTGATGAAAGTGGTGGAGCTTTTCAAAACCAACCCGGACGTCTTGGCTTATTACCAAGATTTCTTTAAGTATGTTCTTGTGGACGAATATCAGGATACGAATCATACTCAGTATACTCTTACCAAAGCTTTGGCCGCCAAGCACCGCAATTTATGCGTGGTGGGCGATCCGGACCAATCCATTTATTCCTGGCGCGGAGCCAATATCCGCAATATTATGGAATTTGAAAGAGATTTTAAAGACGCCAAAGTCATCACTTTGGAGCGCAATTACCGTTCCACTCAGATTATTTTGGACGCTTCCAATAAACTTATCCGCAAGAATAAGAACCGCAGGGAGAAGACCCTTTACAGCAATGTTCTTTCCGGGGAACCCATAACCGTGAGGGAGCTTGCCAGCGAGGGCGAGGAAGCCCGCTGGGTTTGCAATCAGATACAAACTATGGTGGAAGAGGACGGCATAAACTTAAACGACGTCGCCGTCTTTTACCGCACCAACGCGCAGTCAAGAAATTTTGAAGACACTTTCCGCCGCTATCAAATGCCTTATAAACTTATCGGCGCGGTAAAGTTTTATGACAGGAAAGAAATTAAAGACGTTCTTTCTTACGCCAAATTATTGGTAAACCCCAATGACACCGTAAGCCTTTTGCGTGTAATCAATACGCCGAAGAGGGGCTTCGGGCAGAGCGCGCAGGATTCTTTAACCGCTTATGCCGCGCAGAAAGATATATCCCTTTATAAAGCTTTAAAAGAACAGGAATTTATTGACACTCTTAAACCCGTCGCCCGCCGCGCTGCGCGCGAGTTTATGGATTTGTTTGAAAGCCTGTATCTTGAAATGACGCTCAGCACCCCCAGCGAGCTATTTTCCAAGTTAATAGAACGCTCCGGCTATGAGCAGGCCTTGCGCGCGGAAATTGAAAAGGATCCCGACGCGGAGAACCGTCTTCGCAACATAGGCGAACTTGCCGGCGCGGTAAAAGATTACGAAGAACGCTGCGTCAAGGAAGAAACAGAACCTTCCCTTTCGGGATATTTGCAGGAAGTTTCTTTAATCAGCGGGGCGGAGGAAGTAAGCGGCTCGTTAAACGGCGCGGTAACCTTGATGACGGTCCACTTGGCGAAAGGCTTGGAGTTCCCGGCGGTATTCGTAACCGGGCTGGAGGAGGGGCTTTTCCCCTTAAACGGCAAGGACGATGACGATATGGAAGAGGAACGCCGCCTTTGCTATGTAGCCATGACGAGAGCCAAAAAATATTTGTATATGACTTACGCCTCCACCAGGAGATTGTTTGGCAAGACTTATCAAAATTTGGCTTCAAGATTTTTGTTTGACAGCGAACTTTTGGAGCCGGCCTCTTACACCGGCCCTATGGAACGTACGGAAATAAATCCGCGCGAAAGATATCATTCCGGCGGTTACAATCGCTGGACTTTGAACAACAGCGTTTCTTACGACAACTCGGATAACTATCAGGAAACTTTCAAAAAGTTTGCCCCGGCTTTCGCCAAACCAGAACCCGCCCGGCAGGAGGCTCCCTCTCCAAAGACGGAAGGCGGTATCGGCGTCGGCAGTTTGGTAAAACACGGAGTATTCGGCCAAGGTAAAGTTACGGCGATATCGGGTTCCGGCGACAATGCCAAAATTACGGTTGTCTTCGGCAACGGAACCAAGAGAGTATTTATATTAAAATACGCCCCGCTTGAGCGGCTGTAATAAAGATAAAAATAAAAATTCCCCGAAGACGTCGGGGAATTTTTTTGCCTAAATTTTTGTTTCAAAAAGTGATGTGTTTACTCTGCCGTTTTATTGTATTTTTGAAACATAAAAGCCACGGCTATCAATAAAACGGCCATGCCGAATACGCCGCATATTCTGTAAAGCGTATCAAGCTTCCACAAATCCGTAAGCGCAAGTTTTACCAGCGCGGCGCAGATTATTATAACTCCGCACTTGCCCAGCATTTTGCTTTTGTTGAAGAACGATACCGCACACGCGGCCGCGCCGTATAAAGCCCATGCCAGAGTATAAGTTACGGCTTCGGCGAACTCGCCCGAAAAATTAAAGTGCAGTTTCCCGTCTTCGGCAAAATAATGAGCTATTTCGATATTCATTAAAGCAAAGAGCAAAACCGCCGCCCCGGCTTTTAAAAGAGATTTAAAGCTGTCTTCTTTTTCTCCGCAGAAATGCGCTCCCGCCAGCATTGAGGCCGATGCCGCCCCGAAAACCAGCAAATACCAATTAAATATTTGCCCCGCCTACGCAGTATTCGTACAAAGCCGGATTGAGAACCAATCTGATAAACACCGCCGCAAAAACCAATTTAGCAATTAATGTAAAAGCTTTGTTTTCGTTTTTTGAATTAAGCCAGCAAAGCGCGGCGGCATATACGGAAAGCAGAAGCGTCAGCCATTTCCCCGTAAACTGAACCGGCAAAATCACGGCCGAAAAAACAACCGCGGCTGCGGTAAAAACGGCTTTCGTCTTTTTAAATTCTTCTTTATCTAAGAAAGAAATCGCCGGTAAAAGATAACATAATGTAAAAAACGCCGGAACCATGCCTAAAGCTTCTTTGAAATATATTTTGCCTAAGTTTGTATAAACCGGCATAAACGCCGCCAAAGAAACGCTCGCCGCGGCCAGCCATTGCGATCCGCCGTCTTTAAAGTGTTTGTTAAGAACAAAAGGATAAAGATAGAAAGCCGCAAAAATTCCCAAAGCCGCAAAGCCCGCTTCCGGCGCGGGGGAATATTTAAGCAGATAGCAAATGTAAAATATCACCCAGCCTGCCGCACTCGCGCCGAGTGAAAACCGGCTTTTGCGTATAAAGTCAAAAATAAATATCACCAACGTAACAAAGGCCGCCGCGCAAAAGAGGGGGATGAGATTTGCGTTTGTCATGCATAAGCTTAAAGCGAGTATCTGCAAAGCCGCAAAAAGGCCGAAAGCCGTGCAGGAACTTTCCTTTATTTTCAACGCGGGTACTGACGCCGCACCTGCCGCGGCAAGAGCGTAAAGGGCGAAAATAACATAAAGATATTGGCTTGAAGGTTCCGCCAAGGCAAAAAACAGCTGGAAGATAAAAGTCAGCGGCAGGGCCGTCCATATAAGGCTGTTCCAGCCTTTTTTTACCGCTATCGCGGCCGCCGGCAGATTTACGGCAAAGATATAAGAGAATAAGAAAATATATTTATTTTCGGAAGAAGAAAGCAGCAGCGGCGTCAGAAAAGCGGCTATAAGCGCAAGTATGCTGATAAATTTTCTGTCTTTGATAAATGATACCGCAAAGGAGGCAAAAGCCGTTAAAGCCATAAAAGCGAAAGCGGCTTCGGCCGGGATAAGATTGAAGAAAGAGTAAGCGACGAAAGCGGTTATAAAACAAACGCTTAAGCCCGCGGCGCATAAAGTCGAGGCCGTCGTCTGTACGTTTTCATCTTTAATAATTACGCCGACGGCGGTAAGCAAAACGCCGATTAAAGCCGACATGGAAAGTATCAAAGGCATGGTAATATAGCCCTTTTGTATAAGGTAGGAGAATGTAAATAAAGCGCCTAACACCAATAAAACTCCGCCTATCCAAGAGAATATCTGCGCTATATTTGCGGGTTTTGCCGGTGCGGGTTCAGGCTGAGGCGCGGTCGGGGTATTTACTTCTTCTTGTTTTTGTTCCGGAGCTGGAACCGCCGCAGATGCTTCTTCGGCGGGCTGGGGCTGTGCTTTAGGCCCGGGTTCAGCCGTTACGGCTTCTTTTAAAGCTTTCTCATCGGAGGGTTTATTTTGGGGCGCGGAAAGTTCCTTTAATTGTCTTTCCAGCTTTTGTATTCTGTAATCAAATCCCGATTGTCTGGAAAGCGCGACTATGCTTAATATAATGGCGATGAGCACCAGTAAAAACGTCATATTTCCCTCCTTGGGCCGTGTTTTATATACCAATATATTTTACATTATAAAATTGGTAAAATGATTAATATGATAAACTTGGAAGAAATTAAAAAAACCGCCAAATTGGCCAAATTTAACATAACCGGGGAGGAAGCCGCGCTTTATTCAAAGCAGATGTCGGCCGTCTTAGATTGGGTGGCCCAGCTGCAAAGCGTGGACACTTCCGCGCCGCAGGCCTCAGCGGAATATTCCGCCTCCGCGCCTTTGAGGGAAGACACCCCTCATGTTTGTTCCTGTGCGGAAGATATAGTATCCGCTTTCAACGACAAAGACGGCGGCAATTTAAGAGTTAAAAAGGTTTTATAATTATGAACGCAAGCGAAACGGCAGCAAAAGTCCGCTCAGGGGAACTTAAAGCGGAAGAACTTGTAAAAAATCGTATTTTAAAAATTAAAGAACTTAATCCAAAACTTAACGCTTTTTTGGAAATTTTTGAGGATTCCGCCCTCGCTCAGGCCCGCGCCGTAGACGCCAAATCGCCCGAAACCCGCGGCAGATTGGCCGGCGTATGCGTGGCCTTGAAGGATAATATCCTTTATAAAGGGCATATAGCGTCCTGCGCTTCAAAAATGCTGGAAAATTATAAAGCTCCTTATAACGCCACGGTCGTGGAGCATTTGCTTAAGGAAGACGCAATAATAATCGGCCGCACGAATATGGACGAGTTCGCCATGGGCTCCTCTAACGAAAATTCCGCTTTCGGCCCCGTAAAGAACCCGCTTGATTTGGAACGCGTACCCGGCGGCAGCAGCGGCGGCAGTGCGGCGGCGGTGGCTTCCGGCATGGTTGATATGGCTTTGGGCAGCGATACCGGCGGCTCAATACGTCAGCCGGCGGCCTTTTGCGGCATTTACGGCATTAAACCGACATACGGTTCCGTATCAAGATACGGGCTGGTGGCTTTTGCTTCAAGCGCGGATCAAATCGGGCCTTTAACCGCAGATTTGGAAGATAACGCCCTCTTGCTGGAAGTGCTTTCCGGCCATGACGCAAAAGATTCCACCAGCGCGAACAACCCGGCTTTTAAACCCGAAGAAGTTAAAACCGAAGGCCTGCGTATCGGCATACCTTCAGACTTTTTGGAAAATCTTAATCCGGAAATTTTGGCCGTCTTGGAAGCTGCCAAAGCGGATCTTTCCGCAAAAGGGATTATTTTTGAGGAAATTTCATTGCCCTACGCCAAATACGCTTCCCCTTGTTATTATATTTTAACAAGCAGCGAAGCCAGCAGCAATTTGGCGCGTTTTGACGGTCTGCGCTACGGCTACAAAGATAATTCCGCCGGGGATTTGGAAGATTCCTACCTTAAGGACAGAGCGGAATTCGGCCCGGAAGTAAAACGCAGAATAATGCTCGGCACGTTTTCCTTGGGCAGCGCGCATGCGGAAGATTATTATCTTAAAGCCCAGAAGGTAAGAAACCTTATTAAAAACGATTTTGTTCAGGCTTTTAAGCAGGTTGACGCGGTGCTTATGCCCGCTACGCCGAATACGGCTTTTAAAATCGGGGAGAAGGCGGAAGATTTGATTTCTTTATATCTTTCAGACTTATATACAGCCCCGGCCAATATCGCCGGCGTTCCGGCTTTAAGCTTTCCTTACGGCAAAGATTCTAAAGGCTTGCCGATAGGACTGCAGCTGTACGGCAACTTTTTTGACGAAGCCAAGCTTTACGCTTTGGCCAAACTTTTGGAGAAATAATTATGGTGGTACCGGAGTTTTCCTGCGGCGGAGTAATGCTGGAAGGCAGCAAAGTTCTGCTTGTGCAGGTAAAAAGCATGAAAGGACGCAAAATATGGACTTTTCCCAAAGGCCATATAGAGCCCGGCGAAACTCCGCGCCAAGCCGCTTTAAGGGAAGTTCTTGAGGAAACGGGATATAAAGCCAGCATTTTAAGGCCCATGCTTAAAGTGCGTTACGCCTTTACCCTTAAAGGGAAATACGTCAAAAAAGTCGTTCAATGGTATTTAATGAAGAAGCTCGGCCGCATAGGCAAGCATGACCCTTCCGAAATTCTTGCGATAAACTGGGTTTCGCTGAGCAAAGCCAAGGAAATGGTTGAGTATCCAAGCGATTTAAGGCTCCTTGATATTATAGAAAGGGAGCATGCCTTTGCCCTGCAAAGCCAAAGGCATTTGGGTGCGGTAAACCAAGAGTCCGACTGCGATTTAGAGCCCGATTCGGAAGAATAACATTATTTTATTCTGTTAAAAAGCCCCTCTTCAAAAGAGGGGCTTTTTACGCTTAAGATATTTTCAGCCACGCCGGATTAACGGCGGAATCCGGCCCGCACGGAAAATTCAGACAATAAAAAAGCCCGCCGTAAAGCGGGCTTTTAAAATCGGCGACGATATTAATTTACGCCGTGCATCCAGCTCTTTATCTTGCCGGAGAATATCCAAACGAATATGCCGAATACCATAAGTATTACGGCAGGTATCGCAAAGAATACCACCATAGAGCTTAAAGAGGAGGATAAAGTCGCAAAATATCCGCCCATCAAGTTCCCGAAGAAGGAGGCCGTAAGCCATACGCCCATCAACAGGGACATTAATTTTGCGGGTGCGAGTTTGGTTACCATAGACAAACCGACGGGGGACAGACAAAGTTCGCCGCAGGTGTGAATGATATACAAAGCCACCAGCCAGAACATATTAATCGGGCCGGAGGCCAGGAACATGGAACCTATGGCCAAAACCAAAAAGCCGAAACCGGTTATAAAAACGCCCAAACCGAATTTTACGGGGATGGAAGGTTCTTTGTTTTTCTTGCCCAAATTAATCCACATTTTGGCGAACAGCGGGGCCAAAATCACTACCGCGATAGGGTTGATGGACTGGAACCAAGAAGCCTTAACCTCAATAAGTTTGCCGATGAAAGGCAAAGTCAATACCGGCAGGCGGATTGAAGTCTGCGCGAATTTGCTTAAAGAGGAGCCGGCCTGCTCAAAGAAAGCAAAGAAGAATATCGCTATAAACGTAAAGGTGAACACAGCTTTGATTTTGTCTTTATCCTCTTCGGTTAAAGGTTTGTCTTCTTCAATAGCGGCTTCGGTTTTATGCTGGGAAACGGTATAAAGACCGATATCGCCCAAAAATCTGTTTTGGGTGGCAAGGTACCAAATAAGGCCGATAATCATACCGATGCCCGCAGCTATAAAACCCCATCTCCATTGTACCCAAGCGGGGGAGGTGGCGGTAACTTCACCGACGTAGCCGGTAATAAACGGGGCTATGAAAGCGCCGACGTTGATACCCATGTAGAAAATGGTAAAACCAGCGTCCCTTCTGGGGTCGTTCGGCTCATAAAGTTCGCCGACTATGCTTGAGATATTCGGTTTAAAAAAGCCGTTGCCCATAATGATGAGCACCAAACCTGCAAACAAAGCGATTCTGGCGGGTACGAAACCGTATGAAGCAAGGGTAAACTGGCCCAAAGCCATTAAGATTGCGCCTATTGTAATAGAGTGCCTTTTGCCAATATATTTATCGGCTATCCAGCCGCCAAGTACGGGCGTAAGGTAAACTAAAGCAGTAAACCAACCGTATATTTTGAAGGCCTGAGGATCGCTGAATCCTATTATAGCGCTCGTCATAAAATATACAAGCAGCGCCCTCATACCGTAGTAGTTGAATCTTTCCCACATTTCGACCATGAAAAGCATATACAATGCTTTAGGCTGGCCTCTTTTGGTAAGATTGTGTTTTACTTCACTGTCTGTCATTAGCATTCTCCTTTAATACTTCAGAATAAAAACATCGCGCGGGAGGAGGATCCCGTTTTTTTAATCAACTTAAATTATACAAAAAATATAGGGGCTATTCTCAGTCTTTACAATATTAAGGCAATAATGTTTAATAAACTTAAGTTCCTTGTAAGGAGAACCGCATGCAGGATAAAGACAGTTTTGCCGTAAGCAGTCCCGTCGATGGTAAGGTTCAGCCTCTTTCTTCCGTCCCGGACGAAGCTTTCGCGCAGGGCTTTTTGGGCCCCGGCGCGGCTTTGGATCCCGTTTCAAACGTCGTCAAAGCTCCTTTTGACGGCAAAATTAAAACTTTACACAAAGCTTTGCACGCTTTGGTTTTGGAAAATTCCGGCGTGGAAATTCTTATACACATAGGCGTGGAAACCGTCGCTTTAAACGGCAAGGGCTTTAAGGCTTTGCGTTCCGCCGGCGATGAAGTAAAAAAAGGCGAAGCTCTTATAGAATTTGACAAAGAATATATAACGCAAAACGCGCCCAGCGCGGCGGTTATAGTGCTTGCCGCCGAACCGCAGGGGGCCGAGCTTGAAATAACTTCGTCGCAGGAAGTCAAAGCCGGGGATGAACTTTTTAGAATTAAAAATGTTCCCGCCCCCAAAATTTCAAAGCCCGCCGAGGGGAATTTCACCGAGATAAAAAAGAAAACCGTAATCTCCGCCAAGGACGGCCTTCACGCACGCCCTGCGGCCGCGATAGCAAAAACGGCCAACACTTTTGAAAACGTTTCCATATCCATAAGCAAACAGGGCAAAACGGCCAATGCCAAAAGCATGGTGGAAATTTTAAGTTTGGGCGTGAATTGCGGCGACGAAGTTGAATTTTCCGCCAAAGGCCCCAATGCCGAGGAAGCTTTAAACGCCGTTATGCCTGCGGCCTCGCCGAAGTTGGGCGGCTTTGCATACGGGGCAAACATAAGTTCTTCCGCCAAGCCGGATTTTAAAGGGGAAACCGAATTAAACGCACAAGGCGTTTATCCGGGAATCGTTATAGGCAAAGCGCGTTTTTTAAAAAGGGCCGAACTTAAAGTTTGCGAAACCGCGGGAAACGCTCAAGAGGAAAAAGCAAAACTTTTGGGAGCGGTGCGGACCGTAAAGGAAAAAATCCGCGCGGAAATTTCCGCCTGCGGGGCCAATTTGAACAGGAAGGAAATTTTACAGGCGCATCTTATGATGATTGAAGATCCTTTCCTCTCCTCCGTCTGCGATGAGTTTATTTCACAGGGCAAAAGCGCGGCTTTCGCTTGGCAAAAGGCCGTATTAAAAAGCGTTGAGATTTTGGAAAGCACCAACAGCGTTTTGCTTAGGGAGCGCAAAGCCGATTACAAAGATATGGAAAGCCGCGTTCTTTGCGAACTTCTCGGCTGCGAGAATAACAGGTTTTCTTTCCCGCCGGACACGATTCTTATAACAGACGAGCTCCTTTCCGGCGAACTCTCCCTTTTGGGGGAAAATGTAAAAGGTTTAATAATGTCCGGCGGATCGCAGACTTCACATATAGCCATTATGCTTAAAAACGTCAGCCTGCCTTCCGTCATAGCCGCCGGGCCGGCCGCGCTTGACATACCGGAAGAAAGCGTAATAATTTTGAACTCCGCAAAAGGACGAATTACCGTAAATCCCGTTAATATCGAAGCCGTAAAGGCGCAGCAGCGCGAAAGGGAGGAAAACCGCGCGCGGGCCCTTGCCTCGGCTTTTGATCCTGCATTAACAAAAGACGGCGTTTTGATTGAAGTCAAAGGGAATATCGGCAATACGGAAGAAGCAGAAAAGGCCGCGTCTTTCGGCGCGGACGGTTTGGGCTTGGTGCGAAGCGAATTTTTATTTTCTTCTTTCAGGAGAGCTCCCTCCGAGGAAGAACAATATCAAATTTATCAAAAAATAGCGGACAGCCAAAAAGGCAAAAGCGTAATAATAAGAACTTTTGACGTAGGCGGAGACAAACCCTTGCCGTTTTTCCCTCTTCCTAAGGAGGAAAACCCGATAGTCGGCCTGCGCGGCGTAAGGAATTATTGCCTGTCGCCGGAACTTTTTCGCACGCAGGTCCGCGCGATTTTGAGGGTTCGGCCCTCCGGCGTCGCAAAAATAATGCTGCCGATGATAACTTTCGTGGAAGAAATACAAACTTATAAAGCCGTTATCAAAGAAGAGCAGGGCAAGCTGGGCATAAAAGAAGCCAAAATCGGCATTATGGTGGAAGTGCCCAGCGCGGCCGTTATGGCAAATATCTTCGCCGGTTATGTGGATTTTATGTCTTTGGGCACCAATGATTTGACGCAGTACGTACTTGCCATAGACAGGGGCAGCTGCGGGCTTAGCGCGAAGGCGGATACTCTTACTCCCGCGGTGCTTAAGCTTATTTATAATACCTGCGAAGCCGGCAAAAACGCAGGCATTCCCGTAGGTTTATGTGGCGCGGCGGCAAGCGATATTCAGGCCGTGCCTCTTTTAATCGGCCTTGGCCTGAGGAGTTTAAGCGTTTCCGGCGCGCTTATAGCGGAAGTTAAACATCTTATAAGAAGTTTGGATGTTGAAACCTGCCGCGCTGCGGCTTTAAAAGCTTTAAATATGGCGGAAGCGAAAGAAGTCCGCTCCATGCTGAAAGAAACTTTTAAATTATAAGGAGATTTCATGTTAAAACAAATTGTATTGGACGTTGGATCTTTCTTTGTTAAACTGGGCAAGTCTTTAATGCTGCCCATAGCCGTCTTGCCGATAGCGGGCCTTTTGCTGCGTTTGGGTCAGCAGGATTTGCTTAACATAGCCTTTATGTCGGCCGCGGGGCAGGCGGTTTTCAACAATCTGCCTTTGATATTCGCGCTCGGCGTGGCGGTCGGGTTTGCAAAAGAGTCGCACGGCGCGGCGGCCATATCGGCGTTTGTCGGCTATATAGTGCTGACCGCCGCCCTTAAAGAATTTGACCCTAATGTGGATATGGGCGTCTTCGGCGGGATTTTAATCGGCGTTATTTCCGGCATTTTGTACAACAGGTTTAAAGACGTAAAACTGCCTTCTTATTTGGCGTTTTTCGGGGGGAGGCGTTTCGTCCCGATTGTAACGGGTTTTACCGCCTTGGTTTTGGCCGTGGTTTTAAGTTTCCTGTGGCCGCCGATACAAAACGCCATAAAAACTTTCGGCGGGTGGATTATAGGTTCCGGCAATGCGGGTTTGTTCGGCTACGGTCTTGCAAACAGGTTGCTTCTGCCTTTGGGCCTTCATCACGTGCTTAACACTTTGGTTTGGTTCCAGTTCGGGGATTATCAGGTTATAGAAAAGGGCGTGGAAGTTATCTCTCACGGGGATTTAACCCGCTTCTTTGCGGGTGATGCTTCCGCCGGGGCGTTTATGGCGGGTTTCTTCCCGATAATGATGTTGGGTTTGCCCGCCGCAGCCGCCGCAATGATAACCGAGGCTTATAAAGAAAACAGAAAAGCCGCCGCCGGCATTTTGCTTTCTTTGGCTTTGACTTCTTTCTTAACCGGCATAACCGAACCTATAGAGTTCGCTTTTATGTTTTTGGCTTTTCCTCTTTATGTTTTACACTCCGTTCTTACCGGGCTCAGCATGGTTTTGATGAATGTTTTAAACGTCAAACTGGGCTTTACTTTTTCGGCCGGGTTGATAGACTATTTATTAAATTACGGCATAAGCACAAATCCGCTTTTGCTTATCCCGGTTGGGCTCGGCTACTCGGTTGTATACTTCTTTTTGTTCCGTTTTGTGATAAGAAAATGGAATCTTGCCACTCCGGGGCGGGAAGACAAACCCGCTCAGGCGGAAGTTTTGCCGGAGCCTAAAAAAGAGGAATCTTTGCCGGAAGAAAAATCCGCCGAGGATAAAGGCTCCGCCGTGGAACCGAAAAACGCTTCCAGGGCCGAACTTTATTTGGCGGGCCTGGGCGGAGAAAGCAATATAAAAGTTTTAGGGGCCTGCGCCACAAGGCTGCGCGTTGATATCAACGACAACTCTTTGGTAAAAGAAGATATCCTAAAAAAGGCCGGCGCGCGCGGAGTGATTAATAAAATGGCCGGGCACGTTCAGGTAATTATAGGGCCGGAAGCGGATATGATATCAGATGAAATAAAGGCTTTGCTTAAACAGGGGGAATAATAATGAGGATTATAGACAGCGAAAGCGATATAGGCTTAATAGCGGCGAGTTATGTGAAGCTCCGCATTAACCAAGCCGGCGGCAAACTGGTTTTGGGCCTGCCTACCGGCGGCACAATGGAAAGTTTTTACGCCCATTTGGTTGAATTTTACGCCAAAGGGGAAGTCAGCTTCAGGGAAGTTGTAACTTTCAATCTGGATGAATATATAGGCCTTGAGCGCGGTTCCGCGGAAAGTTACCGCAGTTATATGAACAGCCGCCTTTTTGATTTGGTGGATATAGAACCTTCAAATATACACTTCCCGGATGTCTACGCCGCGGATTTGGAGAAAGCCGGTTCGGAATACGATAAAAAAATAGAAAGCTTCGGCGGAATAGACATATTTCTGGGCGGCGTAGGCCGCAACGGGCATATAGCTTTTAACGAGGCCGGCACTCCTTTTGA
>NZ_CALGEO010000153.1:0-1712 GCF_937881865.1 Candidatus Proelusimicrobium excrementi | reverse complement strand
TAGTATATACCGATATAGCTTCCGCTTCGGATTTCTTGGGGCTTAAAGGCGGGGTAACCGGGCTTTCGGTAAAGTTGGATAAACTTGATAATGCCGAAAAGGCCGCCGCCGCCATAGAAGAAGCCACCCAAGGCCGCTACGCCGTAAAAACTTTTATGCAGCTTAACAGCACGCTTTACGCCGCTTTGAAATTGGAAAAGGTCATGATGTTTATAATACTTTCGCTTATAATTTTGGTGGCGTCTTTAAACATTACTTCCAATTTGATATTGTTCGGCACGGAAAAGCTTAAAGATATCGGCCTTATGCGCGCCATGGGCGCAAGCCCGGCCAGGATAAGGCGCATATTCATACTTGAAGGCCTTTATATAGGCAGTGCGGGCGTGATATCCGGGATAGTTTTGGCTTTGGTTTTATGCTGGGCCATAACCGCTTTTGACATCGTCCAGCTGCCCGGCGATATTTATTATTTGACCAAAGTGCCCGTAAGCCTGCAATGGTCTGATATTTTAAGCGTGGTTTTGGGCAGTTATTTCTTATGTTTCTTATCGGCATTGTACCCGGCGTACAGAGCCTCAAAAGTAAATCCCGTGGACGCTATAAGATATGGATAATATACTCGAAATTAAAAATCTTACCAAAGTTTATAACGACGCCGGCGGCGAAATTAAAGTGCTTGACGGCGTTTCCCTGCAAGTTAAAAAGGGAAAATTTATAGTTTTTATAGGCCCCAGCGGCAGCGGTAAGAGCACTCTTTTAAATATTATAGGCCTGCTGGACAAGGCTACTTCCGGCGAGGTGTTTTTTGAAGGCAAAGACATTCTTAAACTGAAAGAGGATAAACGCGCCAAATTAAGGCTTGGCAAATTCGGTTTTGTGTTTCAGTTTGACAGCCTTCTGCCGGATTTTACCGTGCTGGAAAACGTAAATATGCCTTCTCTTCTTAAAGGCAAAAGCAATTTTGAGCGCGCAAAAAAACTGCTTGCCAAATTCGGCATAGAAGCTTTGAGCGATAAAATGCCGCCTTCAATCAGCGGAGGGGAAAAGCAGCGCGTAGCGATAGCGCGCGCGCTTATGAACTCCCCCAAGCTGCTTCTTGCAGATGAGCCGACCGGCAATCTTGACAATGAGAACAGCGCGGAAGTTATGAAGCTTCTCAAGGCAATGAATGAGGAATATGGAATAACCGTTCTGATTGTCACGCACAGCGATGCAGTAGCAGAGCAGGCTCGGCGTGTGATTTCTATAGCGGACGGAAAGATCACATCCGACAGGAGGAAATAGCCATGTCCCCTGTCACCAAAATAGCAGTCCGCAGGCTCAAAGCAGATAAGATCAAACACGGGATATTAGCCGCATCGGTACTCTTTTCCATGGTGCTTATATCCTTCTTTCTGGCTTTTGAGATGCAGGTCCTTTTATATCCGAATCCGGAGTACGAAGCACTTCCGTTTGAGGAATTCATAGCAAAAGTATCCATGTACATGAATCTGTCGGTTATTGTCTTGGTTCTTATCACGCTGCTGATGATTCGGATTCATTGCCGTATGCGCATGGAGGAAAACGCACAGCTTCGCGGTATACTGACGAGCGTTGGCGCCGAAAACAAGGATTTACGGAAGATTGTTAATGCGGATATTCGCATACTGTATTTGCCCGCTGTCCTGCTTGGTGCAATGCTCGGAATACTACCCGGCGCACAAATGGGATTA
>NZ_CALGEO010000152.1:0-19043 GCF_937881865.1 Candidatus Proelusimicrobium excrementi | reverse complement strand
ATAAGGTTCAGGCCGGTTTCCAGAATGGGCATTACCGTGGTTGAAGCCGCCCATACGGTCGATTTCCCCACTTTAAAGCAAATGCTTAAAGAAGAAGTCAAAAAACAAAACAAACCGTACGGGCTTATAATAGACGATATTTCCGGCGGATTTACAATGATTGACACCTCGAACCCGCAATCGTTTAAAGTTCAGCCTTTGCTTGTTTACAAAGTTTTCCCAGACGACAGACCCGACGAAATTATCCGCGGGGCGGATATAGTTGGCACGCCGCTTACCAGCTTTAACAAAATAATAGCCGCGGCCGACGATTACGCCGTTTTTAACGGTTCCTGCGGAGCGGAATCCGGCTGGGTGCCGGTATCGGCCATAGCCCCAAGCGTATTGATATCGGAGCTGGAAGTTGAAAAAGTGCAGAAATCTTACGACAATCTGCCGATATTAACGCCGCCGCAGGCTAAAAAAGAAAAAGGAGGCAAAAAATAATGAAAAAGCTTTTACTCTTTTTAACCGCTTTGTTTTTGCTGGTCGAAGCAAACGCCTTTGACGTCAGCAAAAACGGGGAAGTAATCTTCAAAGCCATGCAGGACGAAATGGCCCGCACCATGAAAGATCTTAAAACCAAAGGCATGGCAAAACCTTATTACGCCGCATATAAAGTCAGCGCCGGGGACTCTTTCGCCGTAGGCGCTTTTATGGGCGAAAAGTATGTGGAAAACGAATCAAAAGGGGATATAAGCATAAGCGTAATGCTGCGCGCCGGCGATAAAAAAACGGACAGCAGCTTTTTTGAAAACACGGTAATTTCCACCGCCGAAGGCCAGCTGCCCAGTATGTCTTACGAAAGTATCAGAAGAGCTCTTTGGCTTCAAACAGACAACGCTTACAAACAGGCTTTGGATCAATACACTAAAAAACTGGCCTATTTAAAGAAAAAACAGGTAAAACAGGAAAACCCGGATTTCAGCGCGGCGGAAATATCTTCCGACGTTCCCTCGCCGGAGTTCCCCCCTTTTGATAAAGATTATCTTATTTCACTGGCGGAGGAAATGTCAAAGCAGGGCGACGTAAAATCTTTAAAGAAGTTTTCCGTTTTCGCGGCGGCGGGGCAAAGAGCCGTATTTTTCCTTTCAAGCGAAGGGGCGAAATACGTCAAAGACGATTCCACATTGACTATAACGCTCAGAGCCGAAGCCGATACGCCGGAGGGCTTCCCGATTGAAGCTTCAAAGAGTTTGTCTTATAAAAGCCAAGACGAACTGCCTTCAAAAGAGGAACTTATAAAAACGGCGAAAGATTTCTCCGAGGAAATGCAGGCGGCGGTCCTTTCCCCTAAAGGCGAAGCGTTTATAGGCCCCGTGCTCTTGGAAGACCAGGCCGCAGCTTATCTTTTTGCAAATCTGTTCGCCAATAACATAACAAACACCAAAAAAACGCTTTCTTTAAACAACGACAAAGACTATAATATGGGCGAATTTGCCCGCAAAAAGGGCCTTAAAGTAATGCCTTTTGATTTTAACGTCGTAGACGACCCGGAAGCGGAAACGTTTAAAGGAAAGAAGCTGGCCGGATTTTATAAAGTGGACGACGAGGGCGTAAGGCCTTCAAAACTCCAAATAGTCAAAGACGGCAAATTGACCGAATTGCCCGCTACAAGAAGCTCCGGCAAAACCAACGGACACGCGCGTTTGGGGCTTTTTGAAAACAAACTCTACGCAAAGGCTATGCCTTCCAATTTATTCTTCCTCCCGCAAAAAACTTTGCCTAAAGAAGAACTTAAAACCCGCCTTATGCAGGACTGCCTTAAAGAGAACTTGGATTACTGCTATATAATCCGCAGGTTTGACGGCGGCAATATAACGGCTTATAAAGTGGACGCAAAAACCGGGGAGGAAACACTTACGCACGGCTTTGAGATGCCGGCCCTTTCCACCAGGGCTTTAAGGGATATAACCGCCGCCGGGGATGATTTGACGCTCACTAATTATTATTCTTCTAGGCAGCCTTCTTACGCGCTGGTTGCCCCTTCCGTAATACTGAGCGAAATGGAACTCAAACCCAGCCAAGTTGAAAACAAAAAACCGCCCAAGCTTGAAAAGCCGCAAGCCGATTAAGCAATTTTATAAACCGCGCCTTTTACCGGGCGCGGTTTTCTTTTAGACGGACGGAGCCTTCCGCCCCGCTTGACTAGCCGCCGTCCTTTTGTTAGTATATATTTTTAGGTATGGATAATCATAATAATAATCTCCCTTTAATACTCAATGAGAAAAGAGTATTCATTATAAGGGAAAATATCGTCAAAAAGGATTTGGTGGCAAAATTGGTTCATTCCATTTGTGCCGAACTGCCTGATTTAAACGAAGAAGAAGTCCTCTCTTCCGTATTAAAAAGAGAGCAGGGTATAAGCACCACGCTTGACACCGGGCTGAGCATTCCGCACGCAAGGATAGAAGATTTGGAAGCTTTCCAAGCCGCGGCGGCGGTTCTTCCCAACCCGATAAAAGACGATTACGGGCTTGACGTAAAAGTCATGTTTTTATTCCTTTCTCCGGCGGGGCCGGCTTTTTTCTCCAGCCATTTAAAACTTTTGGCCGCTTTGGCGGAAAAGTTTAACCCGGATTTCATCAAAGAGCTTGGCGCAATGCAAGACGAACGCCTGCTGCTTAAAAGTTTTTCACTCTGACAGTTATGAATCCCGATCCCGCCCAAGGGCAAACAAACAAATTTAAACTTAAAGGCGTAGTCGTAATGACTACGGCCATGCTGACTTTTATAACTTTTTGGAAAGCCGCCGCCATTGTTTTATGCGATTTCGGTTCAAGCGCGTTTTACGCCGGCGGCATAGCTATGAAAGCCATAGGCCCCGCTTTCCCTTGGTATATTTTGGCGATAATGATATTCGCCGGGCCGATACTGCTGATGTATATAGAAGCCTGTTCCATGTTTACAAGGGGCGGCATATTCCCGGTGGTAAGGGCCGGATTGGGCGAAAACGCCGCAAAAGCCGCCACAGCCGCAATACTTTTTGATTTTTTATTGACGGGCCCTATCAGCGGTATTTCCGCCGGGCAGTACATAGTCGGCTTCATAAATTCCGTCTTGGAATATTTCAATGCGGGAATTTCTTTAAACGGGGACGGATTTTCAATCCTTTTCGCCATAGGCGTAACGATATATTTTTGGCAGCAGAACATAAAAGGGATTGAAGACTCCAGCGATAAAAACGCCCGCATTATAAAATTTTCCGTAATGATATGCGCCGTATTGGTAGTTTGGGCCATAATAACTTTGTTTATAAAAGACAATGTAAAACTCCCCCCTTTAACGCCGCATTTTACCGAAGTTTCTTTGGGGTGGGCGGCGGATATTCCGTTCCTTAAATATATAGGCGTATTCGGCGTAGTTATGGCTTTGGGCCATTCCGTGCTGGCTTTAAGCGGCATTGAAACGCTGGCGCAGGTTTTCAGGGAAATAGAATACCCTAAAATACAAAACCTTAAAAAAGCGGCTTTGATAATATTCGTCTTCGCTTTGGTGTTTACCGGCGGGCTGACTTTCCTGGCGGCTTTGCTTATACCGGAAGATCTTATGGCTGGGAAATATCAGGATAATCTTTTGGCCGGCCTTGCCATGAGCTTAAGCGGGCCGACTTTCCTTAAACTTATTTTGCAGGCCTGCGTAGTGGCCGCAGGCGCGGTTATGCTTTCCGGTGCGGTCAACACTTCCGTAATAGGCGCAAACGGCCTTATGAGCAGAATGGCCGAAACCGGCATTCTTACCGACTGGTTTCGCAAAATTCACCCCAAACACGGCACCACGTACCACATGATAAACATGATTTGCATGATGCAAATTTTGGTGATACTATTCTCCCGCGGGAACTTATATTTGATAGGTCAGGCTTACGCTTTCGGCGTGCTTTGGAGCTTTGTATTTGAACTTTCTTCAATAGTGGTCCTGCGCTTTAAAGAGAGAGAAAAGAAACGCGAATTTATAATGCCTTTGAATTTTAAATTCGATCATTATTTAATCCCCGTCGGCGGCATTTTGGTCGTACTGGTGGTGGTCGCTTTGGCCCTGACAAATTTGATAACAAAGCAAATCGCCACGGTAACCGGCATTTCCTTTGCGGCGTTTTTCTTTTTGATATTTAACGTATCTGAAAGAATGAACGCGCAAAAAGCCAATGATATTTTTGAAGAAGGCCACAGAGAAAAGCTAAACCATATAGAAGCCGACTCTTTGGAAAAAGCTTTGGCCAATCTTGAAGGCTCAAGCCGTATACTTGTGGCGATGCGCGACCCTGAAAATATGTATCCTTTGGATACTATACTTAAAGAAATGAAAGACGACGATACGGACGTAATAGTGCTTTACGTCAAACCCGTCGAGCACTGGCGCATCGGCAAAACCGGCATGGCCAGAAGCGTTGACGAAAACGAACTTTTTACCAATATTATCTTAACGGCCGAAAAATACGGGCATCATGTTTTCCCGATAGAAATAAACAGCAACGAAGTGTTTTACGCCATAAGCCAAACGGCGATAGCGGCGAAAGTTAAGGAGATTGTAATGGGCGTTTCCGGTTCTTACGGGGCCCATGACCAAATGGAAAGATTGGTAATGGCTTGGGGAGTGCTGCAAAACGGTCAGCCGCATATTCCGATGACGGCGAGAATTCTTTGGGAGGGTAGGGAAGTTTCCTACAAATTTTAATTATGGCCATAATGAAAATATATAAATACGGCGAAGAAATCCTAAACAAAAAAACAAACAGAATAAATTTTAATTTAATGGAAAAGAAACTGCCGAAACTCATTAATGATATGACGCAGACTTGTTTGGCTATGGGCGGCGTGGGTTTGGCCGCGCCCCAAGTGGGTTTGGACCTTTCAATAGCGGTAGTGATGTATCCTTTGGACGAAGAAGGCGAAAAGTATAAAAGATACGTGCTTATCAACCCGGAAATATCACGCAAAGAAGGCTCGGTGGACAGCAATGAGGGATGCCTTTCCTTCCCGGGGCTGGACATAAAGGTAAAAAGGGCGCAAAAAATCCACGTAAAATACATTAACGAAAAGGGTATGCCCGTAGAAGTTAAAGCCGACGGCTTTTTAGCCATTATCATGCAGCATGAAATCGACCACCTCAACGGAAGAGTTTTTATCGATCTGCTGCCCGCCGCGGAAAAAGCGGAAGCAAAAAAACAATTGGACGAACTTTCCAAAAAGTGGTAGTTTAAGGTTTAATCAATAATAAAAAAGCGCTTCAAAAGAAGCGCTTTTTTTATAAATGCCAAATTAATTTTACCGTTTATTCCGCTTTGTGCGGCTGGATATGCTCCAATTCGTTAATCAGGCTGTAAAGCGTAGGCTGCAATTTATTGACGTATTCGTTTTCAAATGTGTTTATGCGCTGTTCTATTTTAGCCACCGCTTTGGAAAGTTCCAAATTGCGTTTTTCTTCTATCAATTTTATTTCTTCTATGCGGTAATGAAGTTCTTTAAGCTTCTCTTTAATTTCCGCGGCTTCGCGCGCATTGACGCTTCCGCCTTTGGCAAATAAACGTCTGGCGTCCTGGGCGGCTGCCGCCGCGGCGGAAGAAACCCCGTCTAAAAGATCCAAATCGTCTTCCTGTTCTTTAGGGCCGCAGGCTCTGTATTTTGCGATAAAATAAAACAGCAAAACCAAACAGAGCAGAAATCCTGATAAACTGATAATTATTGTCGGTGTCGGCATATACATATATTAGCATATTAAAGGCCGGTTTTGACGCACAGATTTAAACCCGCGCGCCTAAAAATCCGCGCTTTAATTATTAAATTCCTTATTTAAAACTTTTAAAGTTTTGTCTATATCTTCCACCACCAGATAAATCCTGCTGGGGGAACCTTCAAACGCGCTGCCGAATATAGTGGTTATATTGATATTATTGCGGCAAAGCACTTTGCCCAAATCCGCCATAACGCCCGGGCGGCTTTCAACCTCAACGCATATAGCCTCGGTTTTTACCGCCGTGTACCCGCCGCGCGTCATAATATTAAGCACTTCGTGGCTTTCGCGCTGTTCGTCGCTCAAAACGAATTTAACGACGGCAGCCTCATAGCGCACTTCCGAGGAAAGGCCGGAAATATCCAAGCCGGAAGAATAAAGCATCGTGGCGAATTTTTCCAAAGCGCCGGGTTCGTTGATTAAAAACACGCTGTATTGATTTGCTTTGCAAATTTTCATAAGCTCCCCAATGTTTTGTTTATAATTCCGAGCATCTCTTTATGAATTTTGCCGTTACTGGCCAAAAACTCCGCACCGTATTTTTCAAGCTTCGAAAAAGCTTTTCCTTTAAAATCCGTAACTTTTCCGCCCGCTTCCTGAACTATTAAAGTTCCGGCGCAGCAATCCCAGGGGTTAATGGAAAATTCCCAATAACCGTCGGCGCGCCCGCAGGCTATCCAGCAGCAGTCCAAAGCCGCCGAGCCCGTGCGCCTTACGTCATGGCAGTTAAACAAGAAATCCGTGAATATCGGTACATGCACTTTTTTTATGGGGGTTCTGTCATAAGGAAAGCCGGTTATAAGCAGGCTGTCCTGAAGCTTAGGGGTGCCGGAAACGCGGATTTTCTTTCCGTTTAAATGCGCGCCCTTGCCCTTTACGGCGGTAAATAACTCTCCCTTAAAAATATCCATAATCGCGCCCATAACGGGACGTCCGCCGTCCGTCAAAGCCACCGATACCGCGCTGTGGGCAAAAGTGTGGGCGTAATTGGTGGTGCCGTCGATAGGATCTATAACCCAAAGATAACGCCCGTCTTTTTTAATGCCGGATTGACTCTCTTCCGCCAAAAAGCCGTGTTCCGGGAAAGCTTTTGAAATTATTTCGACAATCTTTTTTTGGCAGGCTATATCCGCCTGGGTAACCAAGTTGCTTTTGCCCTTAAGTTCATAACTTACTTTGCCTATACGCTTTTTTGCCAGCGCAGCGGCTTTGGTTACGGCTTCAATAAGAACGGCGTATTCCTTTTTCATAATGAAAGAGCCTCGTGTTCTTTAAGATAATTTTCCATATACAGCATGGCTTTGCAGTCGTCTTCATTGTACATTAAAACTTTTTCAAGCTGGGCAAATTCCCCAGTTTTAAGCCAATTGGTAAAATAGACCATACTGTCCATGGCACCGCAGTCGTCCTGACGCCAGTTAAAACCGAAAGCCGGCGCGGCCGCCTTTAAAGAAAGGCTCGGCGCAGGCAGATAAAAAGATTTTTCAACAGTTACTTTCAAATCCGTACAATGGGAGATAAGCTTTTCCAAATCCGGTTTTATTTTGGGATATTTCTCGCAGAGAGAGCGCATTTTTTTGACTTCGTATTCCGTCCAATGATAAAGCGCGGCGCTTTCCTCACTTCCCAAATAATCGGCAAATTGCTTAAAGATTATTTCTTCCTCTGCTTCGGTCTTCGCAACGAAGTAAACGAATTTATCTTCCTCTTTATCCCAAACGCCTATTAAATAGACGAAAGAGATACTATCCGCAGTAAAAGTTTCGGTGGCTTCGAAATCAAAATACAAATTGCGTTTTTTATGTTCCGGCGGCCAAAAGGAGGGCTCCCTTATAACCGGCATATTCTTATGGTAGGCCAAAGCGTGGGCGTAAGTTTCAACGGCCAAAGCTTCCGAGGCCAAAGGCTCTTTTAAAATCTCTTTTATTTTATCAAGCCCGGCCAGATAAACATCCTCATAAGTATTAAGGCCGGCTTCTTTTAAAGTTTTGCGCATCTGCGCGTTTAAATGCGGAAACAGCACCAAATCTTTAGCGGCGAAAACATATTTATTGGCGTAAACGCGCCACGGCGCAAGCGCGGCCTTGGGCGGTTTTTTGGCCTCCGGCAGCAAAGTGTTTTCCCTTATCGCGCGCCATTGGCTTACATATTCTTCCGCGCGGGGAAGAGCTTTAATGCAGTCCAATTCCTGATCTTTACTTTTAAGAATAAACAAAGCCGAACCCGGATTACAGCCCTGAACGTCGGCCAAAATTTTATTCATTAAAGAGGTTTGCATGGCGTAATGTTCTTTAAGTTCGCCGGCGCGTTTCAACTGCACTATTTTGTAATGATAATCGCCGAAAACGCTTTTACCCTCATTTACTTTAAACAGAAGATTAACGCTGCCGTATACGCCGTCTTCTTTACGCAAATCCAGCAAAACCGCGCCGATAATTCCGTCATCGCCGCGCGCCATGGCTTCAAGAGTTTTTTTAAATTTTTCCGTTTCGTTCCCGCCGGATATCGCGGTTACGGTTTTGCAGTGTTCGTGTATCCAATGATCGCGGTTGTTTCTATCGGTTTTGCCGCGCAAATGTTCGTAAAGGTTCGGTTCTTCCACCGCCTCGGTTTTGGAAACATGGAAAGAACACCAAAGACCGAAAGGATCTTGGATAAGAATAAACATCTTTCCCGCTGGGAAATCTTTTGGGCCGGGCGTTCTGGAAGCTGAAAATTCAGTAAAAAGCTCTTCTGTCATTTAATACATTTTATCTTTTTAACGCCGTTTAGCCAAGCAAACGGAGAAAAAAGCAAAACAATACAAAAACAACTTCGGTTTTATTTTTGTTGTTTAGCGGCTTCTTCCAGCATATTTTGGTATTTTACGATTTCATCCAACAAAGGCTGATTGCCTTGCTCCGCCGCCAAAGAATTGGCATTTGCGAAATCTTCCCTCGCATTGTTGAAATCCCCCTGCTGGGCATAGCCCAAACCTCTGGAAAAGTAGCTTGCGCCGTCATTGCCGTCAAGCTCTATGGCTTTGGTAAAATCCGCCACGGCTTTGGAAGGATTCCCGCTTTGCAGGCTTTGCGTCCCGCGCATTTTATAAGCGGCGGGCAAATTGGGGTTCAAGCTTAAAGCGGCGGATATTTCTTTTTGCGCTTCGCCGTTTTTGCCCTGTTCCATAAGTATTGAAGCCGCACCGATATGGGCGTCGGGGAGATTTGGATTCATGGCTATCGTCCTCCGATAGTCGCGCAAAGCCGCGTCTTTATCGCCCAAAGCGGCGTTGGCTATGGCGCGGTTATAGTAAACTTCGGGCACGTCGGGCTGCCTTTGCGCCAATTCGTTAAATTTATCTAAAGATTCCTGATAGTTCCCGCTGGCGTAAGCGTTTGAGGCGTCCTTAAACAAAGCTTCGGCCACGCCGTCGCGGACGCTGCGCTCCTGCAAGCCTTTTCCGCTCGCCAAATTGGCCATATTCTGCGCTTGGGTCGCGCCTTCTTTATTGCCTTGTTCCTGATACAAAGCTTTTGCGGCGGCCGCATCCTGCGCCGCGCCTTTGTTATCGCCCATAGAAGCGCGCAGACGCGCACGGTTAAGGTAAGCCGACGCATTGTTTTTATCGGCTTCTATCGCTTTTGAATAATCTTCAAAAGCGGCTTTATAGTTTTTATTTTGCAAATTCGCCGCCGCGCGCTGAGCGTATAAATCGGAAGGATTGGAGGAAAGTTCAATGGCTTTATCCAAGTCCGCCGCCGCGCCGGCATAATCGCCTTTAGCCATTTTGGCTTTGGCGTCGGAAGTATAATCCAAAAGGTTCTTTTTGGCGGAGGAAGCTTTGCCGGAGGCCTTCTGTGAAGCCGCCGCGGCAAAAGCGTTAAAATCGCCGGTATTGACTTCCCCAGATGTAAGCCCGGCGGAAGCCTGTTTAAATTTTTGCAGCATGGCTTTTTTATCGCCGTTTTTTAAAGAAGACGAAAGCCCGCCCAAGCTTCTTACGATTTCACTCTTAAACTTGGCCGCGGAAGCCGCATCAGCGGGGGAAACGCTCGGTTTCAGTTCCGCCGCCGCTTTGGCCGCTGCGGCTTTGGAAGCGGATTTGTTTTTCTTAATCCCGGCGCTTTGTTTTTTAAGCAAATTGAAAGCTTGGGAAGACTGCATATATCCCGCCCTGTTGCCTGAAGCGGAAAAAAGTTTGCCGGCTTGGGCAAAATCGCTCATCGCCGGATTGAAACGCGCCAAATTTACATTGCTGACGCCCCTGTTGTAATAGGCTTCGGCCAAAGCGGGGTTAATGGCTATGGCCGAACTTAAATCTTTATTTGCGCCGGCATAGTCGCCCAGCATTAAAAGAGCGGAAGCCCTGCCCATATAAAGTTCGGCGGAGTCGGGATTTAAGGACAAAGCTTTATTATAATTTTCCAGCGCCGCGCGGTAATCTCCCTTTTGCATTAAAACGGCCGCTTTGGCGGAATAGGCCTCGGGCTCGCCGGGGCGCAAAGCTATTATTTTATCCAAGCTCGCAAGCATATCTTCCGGGGAAGAGGCTTTGTTAAAAGCGTTCAAAGCGGCGTTAAGCCGGGCGGAGGAGTCATCTTCTTCTAGGGCCCGGGAAACTTGCGGCGTGTTTGCCGGCTGAAAATCTTTCATACCGTTAAAAACATAATAACCGCCTACGGCGAATATGGCGGCGCAGAGCAGAACGCCTATAATGAGCCCGGAAAGGAATTTCACTTTTTATCCTCCTGTTTTACGCTGCTGAAAGGGCAGCGGTTATTCATAAGGCAGTAAACGCAATGATTGGTGTTCGGGGCGAATTCCCCCGCTTCAATGCTTTCCCCGGCGGAAATGAAAGTATCAAGGATTTGCCGCTCCTCAAAAGTGGAAAAATCCGCCGAAATCTTTTTATCCAAAGCCACAAAGTATATGGTGGCTTTACCCTTTTGCATATTCCAAGCGCGGCGCGCGCCTATGCTGTATATTCCCAGCTGAAGGGAGTCTTTTATGTCAAAATTTTCGTTTAAAACGGCGTCCGTTTTGTAATCTATAACTTCCCAGCTGCCGTCGGGCAGGCGGTCGATGCGGTCTATTTTGCCGCGGAAGGACCAGCCGTCCTGTTCAAAAATAAATTCCCTTTCCGTGGAGTTTACGGTGCTGTTGCGGAAATATTCTTTTTCTTCATAGACTTCCAGCATACGCTTGCCCTTTAGGTAATATTCCATTTGCTCCGCGGCGGAAGAATACCCCGCGCCCAGCCAGCAGCGGTTATAATATCTTTGAAGCTCGCTCGGGTCATTGCTTTGGGCGTGGTAGGCTTCCAAAGTGCGGTGTATGGACACCCCCAGCGACGTAGCCGGTATCAAGCCTTCCCTTCTGCCCTCAACGTATTTAAGTTTAAAGAGGTAGGGGCAGTCCCTGTAGGTTTTTACTTTGGAATAATTAAGTTCCCTCGGGTTATTGGGTATCATTTTTTATTTCTCAGGAAATGGACTAAAGTATCGCCGTATTTTTCTACCCTGTAAACTTCCAGGGAATCTGGTACGTCGAAAGTTTCCGTTTTGTGATGCTGTAAAATAATTATGCCGTCTTCGGCCAAGAGTTTGGCTTGCGCGACTTTCGCCAAAACCGGGCCGGAAAAGCAAAGGGGCTTATTGTTAATGTCCCTGTAAGGAGGGCCCATAAAAATTATGTCGTATCCCTCGCCCTCGCTGTAAGCGTAAAGCCAGTTCAAATCTTTTGCCAGCAGATCGCCTTTCAAAGATTTGGCGCGTTCGGTAAAGCCCAAATGTTCCAAATTGCGCCTTTGCGCTTTAAGACAGGCGGGTTCTCTGTCCACCATAACCGTCTTTAAAGCTCCGCGCGAAAGCGCCTCCAAAGAAACATTGCCCGTGCCGGAAAACAAATCCAGCATAATTGCGCCCGTTATGCGCGGACGAATGATATCAAAGACGGATTGTTTTATCCTGTCCGATATCGGTTTTACCGGCAGATTCTTTGATACCGAAAATATTTTGCGGCCTCTGGCCGTGCCTGCGATTATTCTCATAATTAAATATGTGCGATGCCTTCTTTAATGGCGTATCTTATCAAATCCGCCTGTTTATGTATATTCAGCTTACGCATGATATTGTTTCTGTGCACGTGTATCGTATTTACGGAAAGGCCGTACTCTTCGGCCATTCTTTTGCTGCTGAAGCCCTCCGCTATAAGCTGGAGAATTTCCTTTTCCTTGGGCGTAAGCTGGTTTTTGCGTTTGGCCTTGGAAACCTTGCCGCCGGGCAGGCCGTTTTCAAAATACCGGCTGACGCCCTGCGATAAAAACATTTTGCCCTCGTTTACGATTCTTACGGCGTTTAAAATTTCGTCCGCGTCGGAAACTTTTACCACAAACCCCTTCGCGCCGGCCTTAATGGATTTTTCTACGGTAATTCTGTCGTCGTACATACTAAGCACGATAACTTTGGCCCCGGGCCGGGCTTTCATCAATTTGTAAGTTGTTTCAATACCGTTTAAAACAGGCATTGATATATCAACTATATAAACGTCGGCGCCTTTTTCCTGCGCAAATTCCAAAAGTTCTTTCCCGTTGGAGAAATCCCCCACAATCTTCATGTCTTTGCTTTTGCGTTCAAGCACGGCTTTTATCCCGTCGCGCACTATCATGTGATCATCGGCCATTGCTATTTTTATCATACAACCCTCTTATAAGAAATTATCGGGCAGACGACTTTTATTTTAGTCCCCTTGCCTGGCTTTCCTTCAATGCTTATCGTCCCGCCTATGTAGGAAACGTTTTCCTTCATACCAAGTATCCCCAGTTTATTCGCGGTTCTGCTTTTTTCTTCTTTATAGCCGATGCCGTCGTCTTCCACGGTCAAAATTATATTATCGGCTTCTTTTGCGATTCTGATTTTGGCGGTTTTCGCATCCGCATGTTTTATAACATTGTTTAAAGCTTCCTGCACCGTTCTGAATATGATAATTTTTACCCCGTCTGATATTTGCACCCCGTCTTTTATTTTATACTTATAATCAATCTTAAGCGGCACGGAAGCGGAAAGCGTATCGACAAAATGCCTTACCGCGGCGTCAAGCCCGACGTCGTCTATTTGCGGAGGACGCAGATTGACGACCGCCTTTTTCATTCTGTCCATGGAACCGGCCACAGCCCTTTGCAATTTATCGGCGTCGGCCAAAGCTTGGGCGGCGTTTCCGTCTTTTATGTCCTCTTTAAGTATAGCCAAAAGGGAATTAATTGCAACCGCGGCCGTGCCTATTTCGTCATGAAGCAAAGACGCTATTTTGCGTTTTTCTTCTTCCCTGCCGTTAAGAAGCAGGCTGACAATGCTTGGCGCTTCGCTTTCGGCCACGGAGTAAGAAACTTTGTCCAAAAAATTATCCGCGTCCACCTTCCTTACTATTCCCAGCACTTTATCAACCGCGCCGTCTTCTTTGGTAAAAGGCACCAGCAAAGTTTTGTAAAGGCCGGGAGTTCGGCCGTTCTCGTCCAAGAACCATTCATAAGAAATTTTATGGTTGTCAAAAGCTTTTTTGTGGGAATCTACGTGGACTCCGCTTTTTGTAATTTGTTCTTTAAAATCTTTGGGGAATTCTTCGCCGCAGCCGTAGATAAAAGCGCATTTGTTGCTTTTGTCCAAAAGGTAAAGGCAGGTATACTTCGCGGCTGAAGAGCTGTTACCGGCCTTAAACGAAACATCCGCCGCGCCGGAACGGCACAGCTCTTTTTTGCCCATAATGCAGCACAAAGAATCTTTCTTCTTATAGACAGTCATATTATTATTCTACTAATTTTCCGCCGTATTTTTATACTAATGATAAATTGATATAATTTAATAATGAATATACTTAAATCAAAATTTTTTATATTTTCTTTCGTCTTTGCCGCAACTTTGGGCATATTTGTCTGCGCGGCTTTGACGTATTATATAGTTTCCGGCATACCGCCGGTTTACGAACTTGAAGAATATTCCCCCTCTTTAACCACTAAAGTTTTTGACAAAAACAATAATCTTATTTATGAATTTTCCGTGGAAAAACGCCAGCTCGTTCCGCTGGACGAAATCCCGGTGGACATACAAAACGCCGTAATTTCCATGGAAGACAGAAACTTTTTCAAACACGCGGGTTTCTCCTTAAAAGGCATAGTCAGGGCTTTGGTAAACGACATCGTTTTGGGCAAGGCCGCGCAGGGCGG
This sequence comes from Candidatus Proelusimicrobium excrementi, assembly GCF_937881865.1. NCBI lineage: Bacteria > Pseudomonadati > Elusimicrobiota > Elusimicrobia > Elusimicrobiales > Elusimicrobiaceae > Candidatus Proelusimicrobium > Candidatus Proelusimicrobium excrementi. The sequence goes on along the minus strand of NZ_CALGEO010000152.1, from coordinate 5,071 downwards.
ATCGACAGTAACGCAGCAGCTTTCCAGAGGCGTATTTTTGACGAAAGAGAAAAAGATTATCAGGAAGGTAAGGGAAATTTTCCTCTCGGTCCAAATAGAACGCGCTTTCAGCAAGCAGGAAATACTGCAAATGTATCTTAACGAGATTTACTTCGGCGAAGGCGCCTACGGCGTTAAAGCCGCGGCGAAAAAATACTTCAACAAAGATTTAAGCGAACTTACTTTGGGCGAAAGCGCAATGCTTGTGGGCGTAATACCTTTGCCCAGCAGATATAATCCCTTCGCTCATCCGGAAACCGCCAAACAGAGAAGGGCTTTGGTCTTAAACTCCATGCAGGAAATGGGTTTTATTACGCCGGAAGAAGCCAAAGCCGCCAAAGAAGAACCCCTGCCGGAAAAGAAACAGGCCGCCGACAAACCAGGGCTTTACTTCATAGAATACATAAGGCGCATTTTGGAACCTAAATACGGCATGGATACATTTTGGAAGGGCGGGCTTAATATTTACACCACTATAGACATAGAAAAGCAGGCTTTGGCCGAGCAGATAATGAACGAACGCCTGCATGATTACGACGTCCGCTTGGCCAAGGATTTGGGCATAGAAATAGTGGATGATTCCATCGCTTCCGAAGCCTTGCCGGAGGAAGAAGAAGCCTCATCGGCAGAAGAAAAGCCCGAACAGAAAGAATATCCCCAGCTTCAGGGCGCGTTTTTTGCGCGCGACGTTAAAACCGGCGCAATAAGGATAATGATAGGCGGAAGAAACTATGAAGAATCCCGCTTTAACAGGGCAACGCAGGCAAAACGCCAACCGGGATCTTCTTTCAAGCCTTTCGTTTGGATGGCCGCTTTGGAAAAAGGCTATACGCCTTCCACCATGATAAAAGATTTGGAAATGGTCTTTTATTATGACGGCAACAACTGGAGAGTATTCGACGAAGCCAAAGATCAGTATTCACTCCAGCTTGCGGCACAGCCTTTTATGTACAGCAAGGATTTTGACGTTTGGGCCCCCAGAAATATCGGCGGAAGCTCTTCCGGGTTCTCCACATTAAGGAGAGCTTTGGAACTTTCCAGAAACTTGGTAGCCGTCAACTTGATAGACGCCGTAGGCGTTAAAAACACCATAAACGCGGCAAGGCGCGCGGGGATAAAATCGGCTCTGCCCAATGCCCCGGCTTTGGCTTTGGGCGTATCGGTGGTAAGCTTGGACGAGCTTGTCAGCGCGATGAGCACCTTCGCAAATAACGGCATATACGTTGAAGAATACGCCATAGAGCGTGTGGAAGACCAAAACGGACGCGTTTTGGAGCAGCATATCCCCAACGAGAGGGAAGCATTCTCACCGCAGGATTCTTTTATTCTCATCAATATGATGAAAGGCGTGGTGAAGCGCGGAACCGGCGGCGCGGCAAGGGCTATAAAGAAGCCCATAGCCGGCAAAACGGGGACTTCGCAAAGTTACAGGGACGCTTGGTTTATAGGCATGACGCCCAATATCGCGGCCGGAGCCTGGATGGGCTATGACGACGATACCGCCCAGGAAAAAGGACGCTGGACCGGCGGCGGCGCGGTGGCCCCTTGGTGGACCGCCATAATGCAGGAAGTTTTAAAAGACGAACCCGCGGCGGATTTCCACGTACCGGACGGGATTTCCTTCGCGGCGGTCAATCCCGAAACGGGCAAATTGGCTTTACCCGGCGACAGAAATAAATTCCTGGAAGCGTTTAAAAAAGGCACTGAGCCGAGCTCGTTCTAAATTTACTTTCCGTAAAAGCGCCCTGATGTCCTAAAAGGGCGCTTTACATTTATATATGGCGATAAAAAATATTCTTTTACCCAATATTTCCTCCGCGGCTTTTTTGGCGGCGGAAGAAACCATTAAAACAGAGCGCACAAAAGCGAATATTCTGTTCGTCTGCCGCGACGAGCAGGAAATGGAAGATTTCGTTCTTGCGTTTAAAACTTTCGCCAAAGAACAAGAACGCGCCTTTGCCATGATAGGCGAGGACAAATATTCCATAAGTGCGGGCCTGTATGAGTTTTTATCTTCGAAAAAACCTATAACGGCCGCCGCCTTGTATTCCGTTTGCGCGAAGGCTCTGCCCGGCAGAAAAGATTTCGCCCAAAAGACAATAACAATCAAAATAGCGCAAAGCATGACGCGCGGAGAGCTGCTCTTTAAACTCGAAAACTGCGGCTACGAACGCGCCGACTTTACCGAAAAATCAGGCCAATACGCCGTCAGGGGTTCAGTAGTGGATATTTTCAGCCCCAACTATGACGCGCCGTGCAGAATATACTTCAGCGGGAACATGATAAGCACCGTTTCTTTGTTTGATATTGAAACGCAAAACACAAAAGAAAATCTTGAAGAATACGTCGTTTCACCTTTGACGTTTGAAAACAACGCCTCAAACTTGGCGAACTGGACAAAAGATTTTGAAATTTTCTTATATAATCCGCCGGAGCAAGCTCTGCCGCTTATGCCGGGGGCGCAAACGGCTTTTTATAATTTGCCGGCGGAAGATTTTATCGACTGCGGCCTTAAACAGAACCCTTCTTTCAACGCCGATTTTAAACTTTTTGACGCGGAAGCCGCCAAACAGCTTAAAGAGGGATATCAATTAAAATTATACTGCCTTAACATGGGCGAACTGCAAAGACTGCAGGAAGTCTTCGCCGATTATGAAGCTTTAAAACGCATACCATTGCTTATCGCGCCTTTAAGAGAAGGTTTTTACAGCCCCAAAGAAAAATTCGCGTTTTACACTTCCACGCAAGTGCTTAACAGAACTTACAGGGGTTCTTCTTTAATAAAAAAATTCGATTCAAACCAAGCCAAGCATGTACGCTTCAAAGAGCTTGAAACCGGCGATTATATAGTCCACCAAGAACACGGCATAGGGCGTTACCAAGGTATGAAAACCCTTATAAACGACGGCCTGCCCGTGGACTGCCTGATAATAGAATATAAACGCGGGGAAAAGCTTTATATACCCGTAAGCGATTTCAGGAAAATACAAAAATACATAGGGCTGAAAGGCAAAGCGCCGAGGATATCTTCCCTCAGCGGGAACGCTTGGCGCGAAGTAAAGAAAAGAGTAAAAGAAGACGCCCAAAAAACCGCCAAAGAAATTTTGCGCCTTGAAGCCCTGCGCCGCTCCAATAAAGCGCAGGAACTTTTCGGCGACGACAGGCTTGAACGGGAATTCGCCGATTCCTTCCCTTACGAACAAACGCCCGATCAGACCAAAGCCATAGAAGAAATTTTAACCGATTTAACCCAATCCCGCCCTATGGACAGAGTGCTTATCGGCGACGTCGGCTTCGGCAAAACGGAAGTGGCCATGCGCGCGGCTTTAAGGGCGGCTTTAAGCGGCACGCAGGTGCTTGTTTTGGTCCCTACCACGGTATTGGCCGCACAGCACTACAAAACCTTTACTCAGCGTATGGCGGCGTTCCCCGTTTCAATAGAATTATTATGCCGCTTCCAAACAAAAAAAGAGCAAAAGGATATCGTAAGCAAAATAAAAAAAGGCGTAACGGATATAGCGATAGGTACGCACAGGCTGCTTTCCAAGGACGTGGATTTTAAGAACCTAGGCCTTTGCATTATCGACGAAGAGCACCGCTTCGGAGTAAAACAGAAGGAAAAAATCAAAGCCAAATCACTGGGCGTGCACACCCTTATGCTTTCCGCCACGCCTATACCAAGAACTTTAAACCAGTCCCTTTCAAGCTTAAGGGAGATGTCAATAATACAAACGCCGCCGCCCGGCAGAATGACAATAAAGACAAGGGTTCTGCCTTACGGGGACGATATCGTAAGCACGGCTATACGCGACGAAATCGCGCGCGGCGGCCAAGTGTTCTACCTTTATAACAAAGTGGAAACCATGCAGGAAAAACTGGCTTATCTGCAAAAACTCCTGCCGGAAGTTAAATTCTGCGCAGCGCACGGCCAGCTTGACGAACGCACCCTGGAAAATACCCTTTGGGATTTTTACAATAAACGCTATGACGTCCTTTTGGCCTCAACCATAATAGAATCCGGCTTGGACGTTACCAACGCAAATACTTTGATTATCGAAAACGCTCAGGATTTCGGCCTCGCCCAGCTTTATCAGCTGCGCGGCAGGATAGGGCGTTCTTCCAGCAAGGCTTATTGCTATCTGCTGCATCCCGCATGGCTGCTTAAGAAAAAACAGGAAGAAGTTGAATATTCCGTAGATAGCTTTTTCGGGAAAATCGCCAAAAAGAAAAAGGACGTCAACGAAGAAGCAAGAAAACGCCTCAGCGCAATAATGGAATTCAGCGAACTGGGCAGCGGCTTTAAACTGGCCCTGCGCGATTTGGAAATACGCGGCGGCGGTGAACTTTTAGGAGTACGCCAGCACGGATACGTAAACGAAGTCGGCCTTTCTTTATATTGCGATTTGGTCGCAAACGAAGTCAAAAAGCTTAAAGGAGTGCCGGTTGTCAGAACTCTTTACGCGACAACCAACCTTAAAGTGCCGGCCTATATACCGCCGGATTATCTGCCTTCCGACAATGAACGCTTAAGATATTATAAAGAATTGATGGCCTCGGACTATGAAGGCAAAAAACTGCTTTTGGCCAAGCTTGAAAATATGGCCGGCAAAGCCCCTGAGGAGCTGCTTAACTTAATTGAAGTTATGCAGCTTTCCATGGACGCCGGAAAGATAAATATACGCCATATAGAAGGCGGCGAAGGCTTTACCGAGTTTTACTTTACCAGAACTTTTAAAATACCCGAAAGTTCCATAACTAAACTTTTGGAAAGCTTCCGCCAAAATATAATGTTCCTGCCGGCACCCAACGGCGACGGAATAAGGATTTACCACCGCCAGGGCAATATTTTGGCCGAAGCTAAAAGGCTGATGGATATTTTAAAGCTGTTAATAATCCCTCAGGAAACCTAAGCGTGATGCCGCCAAAGGCGGCGCAGTATCCAAAACGGTAAAAAAATAAAAAATCGCCTAAATATTAAAGTTTGCTAGCCATAAGAACCTAATATCACGCGAGGAAAGAACCTCAATTTACC